>JAILBR010000004.1 GCA_024680795.1 Bacilli bacterium
ATAATAACTCTTTTTAGATGTGGGCATTGATAGAACGCTCCTTGATAAAAATCCCAATCACTTTGTTCTCTATTTCCCCACCCCTCAATAGCAATAACATTCCAAGATGCTGGAATATCTAATTCTATTAAGTCATTAATATGTTCTTTTTTAATACCTTTTAAAAGAAGTCCATTAGAGAACCTAACTTTTACTCTTCTTTTCATTTTTTAATAGTTAAACAAAACGACAAGTTTGGCAAAAATGATAATGAAAAAAATAGCATGCCAAGATGCTACTTTAAAGTATTCACAAATGTCTAACGGTAAGTCTCAACTATTTTATTTGCTCCCTGGAATAGCACCAAGCATACCAATAACAGAAGCAATCATGATTCCTATAGCGATAATAAGAGATATCGTAAATAACCATTTTGTCGATAATGTATATTTCTTTTTGACCATGAAAATGATAGATAAGATAAAGATAATTAGATTAACACCAAAAGAAATACCAGAAGTAACATATGAGTCACCCTGTTCTCTAATATATAAACTGAATATCATTATTCCCACACTTATGATGATAAAGATAATTGGTAAAATAACATTATTCTTATTACCTTGTATAGGAGGTTCTTCAAGAACACCAACTTCTTTATCTTGAAGTAATGATTCTTTTTCTTTTCTAAGTCTTTCTAATTCCGCTTTTTCGGCTTCTATTTGTTTTTGAATATCAGATTTTTCAGCTTCAGCTTGTCTCTCTTTTTCTTCTTCTAGAGCCTTAGCCATCGCAAGTTTTTCTTGCTTTAATCTTTCTAATTCCGCCTTTTCAGCTTCTTCTTTCGCTAATCTTTCCGCTTCTTCTCTAGCTTTACGTTCTTCTTCCTCTTTAGCTTTTCTTTCCGCTTCAAGACGTTCTTTTTCCAAACGTTCTTCTTCTAAACGTTTTTGTTCCGCGATACGTCTTTCTTCCTCAAGCCTTCTTCGCTCTTCTTCTTGATGGCGTTTTTCTTCTTCCTCTTTAGCGAGTCTTTCTTTTTCTAAACGTTCTTTTTCGAGGCGTTCTTGTTCTTGCTTTTCCGCTTCTTCTTTAGCCTTTTGTTCCTCTTTATGAGCATCTATTTGAGTATCATCAAAACACTTCTGTCCACAGGCTGTACAGAACAAAGCGTCATCTTCTAATTTCGCACCACAATAAATACAGAACTTCATAATCTTAATTCTTAGTAAACTTATACATTAATGTATCACCTTGATATAGCTTTGTACCAAAGTCTTTAACGGTGTATTCTTCTTTATTTCCGTTATAAGTAATAGTGAGTACATCGTTCGCTAAATACCATTTACCTTTTGTACCTTCACTATTTCCATCAACATGTAATTCCGCTTGATCACGATGGAATTTCAAATAAGTATGTGACCCATTTACGTCACTATATCTGCCACTTAATCTTAAATTTAAATCGATATAGTTATAATACACTAGTGTGGTTAATACCCCACTTGTAACTGTGGCAATAGCAAATAACATAGTTAAAACTCTTAGACCCACTAGTTTTTTACCTTTCCTACCTAATATTCCTAATAGGAGTAATAAAAGGAGTAATAAGACCATTGATCCTAAAAGGATTAATATAAATAACAAGGTTCCTGAATTAAAAAACATATCTATATTCTATTTCCTTTTTTACGCCACAGATACAAATATAATGCCACATATCAAAGAGACAAAACAAAGCGCTGCTAAAGAAATGGCAATAAATGTCTCATGGTTATATATCTTTCTTGTTAATCTTTTAACAAAGTTAACAACACATAATGCAATCGCGGAAGCAGATGCTAACATCTGCGCAATAATAGTGAATGATGATAAAAATCCACAAGCCCCACTAATTAAATTGAAAAGTAAGAAAGTTAAGGCTACCCCACCCCATAAACCAAATACTCTTAATTTTAAGAAATTAGAGAAATCTGTTTTACCTTTCTTAACTGGCTCTTCTTTTACTTCTACTTCTTGAGTTGGAGCATTACTAGCCTCCATACCAGGTTGTTTGGCACCACACTTAGAGCAGAATAAGGCTTGATCAGGGAGTTGTTGACCACATTTAACACAATATTTCATATAGTCTATTCTCCTCTAACAAAGTGATACGCTTCATTACCACCATAAAGTAGTTTTGTTCCGGAAATGGTAAAGGTTGGAGCAACACTACCCATTGGGGTTGTGTATGTAAATTTCAAAGAACAACCACTCTTGGTCCAAGTGCCACTACCACTATCCCCTCTAAAATCAGAAGCATCATCTGTCTCTATAGTGGCACAATAGCTAACTGTTCCATCTGCTCTAAATAGATAACAACTTAGACCAACTTGAACAAAGTTCGCGTTTGAATTTTCATAAGGGGCTGTAGATTGTAGATAATAACCAGGTTGGAAATTACAACCACCTAGTCCACCGCCAGGGGTGTTTAATCCAGTTACTTGTGTGGTAGTATAGCTAGCTAAAGAAATAAAACCAACAGAAGTCGCGACAACCATCGTGGCAACAGTAGCGATAATCGCTTTCATACCCATCTTTGGAACGAGTTTTCCTTTAGACCAAAGAATCATAAAGGTGATTAATCCACCCATGCCAAGGATAGAAAAAATAATACCAATGATTAAAGCTGCGCTAACAGAACTTCCACCAGAAGAACCAGACCCAGTATCTTTAGGAGCGCCCACTGTTACTTTAGATAAATCTAAAGCAATCATTGGTCTCATACCATTGCCTTCATAATTAGCGCGTTCTGAGAAATCACCGTCATTGACTCCTGTTCCTCTCGCGTACTGGACATATTTGGTTTCATATGAATGTTTATAGTTATTTAACCAAATAAAGCAACTTTCAAAACTATGCCAGTGATAAGATAATTTCTTCGATTTCGCGTAATCAGAAGCGCCACCTTTAATTTTCTTTGACGATTTATATTCATCAAATTTACTAGGGCTAATGATGGAAGCATAATCTTCCACATCTTTATTTGATGAACTTTCACTAGCCTTGGTGATGAACTTCTTTAAATAACCTTTTTCAGTATCAGTAAAATATTTGTTATAGAAATCACCATTTAAATATTTACGGATTGTGGAATATTCCCAGTCATAGGCTGGAATATCAGGATTAGTTCCAACGTGAGCGTTATAGTTATCATCTTCAGTGAAATCAGTTTGCCACGCCATTGTGTCTATCGCATATTTTGCATATAAGAAACAAACATTTTGATCGCTATCGTTATATAAGACATGCCATTTGATTGGTTCAAATATAAAGAACGCAGCGGAGCCATTTTCAATTAAAGAAGAACCATCTTCATATATGCCTCCACCTTCAGAATAATATTCAACACTTTCGATAAGTGCGTATTTATCTTCGTTATATGTATATATGTCATCATTATGTTGACCTTCAGACATAATTTTTGAAAATTCTGTTGAATCCGGTTTAACAATTGACTGTGGATAATATCCTAATTCCACTATTCCATCATTAACTTCAATATTTGTTTTATCTTCAGCGTGAGCACCTTGATAGTGTTTTGGTACATTAGCAAAAAAGCCTATGCCCATCGCAATAAGGCCTAATGATGAAAATAGTAAAGCTCTCAACTTATTCGCATTATCCATAATTATCCTTGTGGAATTAATTTATTCCACACTTTCTAGTGTTATTAAAACACAAATAAATGTACTATTCAATCAATACACGTATATTAATTAGATAGGGTCTTATTTTTGACTTTTAGCGGAAACGCTATAGATAATTCCAATAATTTCGATATAACCACATCACCATTCTTACGTGTTGTTTCTTTCATAAATCATGATAAACCTCTAACATGTTCCCTGATACAAGGTGAAAATCGATATCCAAGATTGTGAAAATAAAGCCCAATTATAGGTTGGTCTACTATGTTCTTGGACATTTTTTAGTCACTGTTTTGTGTCACTTAACTATGTTTTCGAGAAACGCGATAGAAGCCTTTCTTTTTATCACCATTTTTCGATAAGAGAATATAAATAAGTGTTTTTAAATATTTTTTCTTTACCAACCATTTCAGAAACAAGAACTCCAGCTTCTTCTAATTCATTTAAATATTTAGATGCAGTATTTCTAGAAATGTTGAGAGCGTCTCTTAAATATTCGTTTTTTGTATAAAAGTCATAGAATAGATATTCGACAAGTTCACGAGAATAGATTTTTGGGCATTTTTCTTTAATTAGTTCTGAAGCGTCATCCATCAGATTTCTAAAAGATTTAATAAAATCAATAGTAAAAGATGACATCTCATTAACGCCTTTGATCATGTAAAGTAAATAATCCTTAATATATTTATTATCTAACTTAATGTTATATAGATGTTTATAATACCTATCTTTTGTGGAATTGATATATTTTGATAAATATAAGATAGGGAGGCTGATTTTGTTCTTGAGCACTAAATATAAGACATTAAGCATCCTACCAGTTCTTCCGTTCCCATCATGGAAAGGATGAATAGATTCAAATTGATAATGAATAATTGCCATTTTAACAATTGGATCAACATCTTCTAATTCATCATAATTAATGTATTTTTCCAAATTAGACAAATAATCTCTAATTTCTTCTTCATTTTGAGGAGGTGTATGAAGTATTTCACCAGTTTTGGTATTCTTAATAACTGTACCTGGTATTTTTCTAATACCCCCGACATCTGGTTCAATAATGTGATGAATATCGATTAACATTCTTGAAGAAATAAAATCATTATCCTTAATAAATTTATAGCCGCTTAAAATAGCTTGTCGATAATTCACTACTTCTTTAGAAGCGGCATTATTAACTTTCAACGTTATTTCTTTAAAGATTTCATCAAATGTAGTTACTATATTTTCAATTTCACTGG
>JAILBR010000009.1 GCA_024680795.1 Bacilli bacterium
TGGAGCAACCAGCGGGAATCGAACCCGTACAATCAGCTTGGGAAGCTAACGTTCTACCATTAAACCATGGTTGCATGTATTTTAAAGGGCAACTTTCGCTGCCCATTTTTTCTTTTTGGTGGGTACTGACGGGATCGAACCGCCGACCTTCTGTACGTCAAACAGATGCTCTCCCAGCTGAGCTAAATACCCATTTTACGCTGGTGCCGACTACAGGAATTGAACCTGCAACCTACTGATTACGATTCAGTTGCTCTGCCAGATTGAGCTAAGTCGGCAGGAATAATTCTTTCAAGTCGCTTAAGTATGATAACTAAGATGAATTATTTTTTCAATATTTTATTTATAAAAAAGTAAATATTGTCACTTTTTTGTCTTCTAATAAGGTAAATTATCGATAAATCATATCGCTTAGCGATATCTATTATTCTTTTTTAAACAAATAATATAACTTAGCAAAATAGAAGAATAAGACTTTACTAACTTTAAATAACGAGCATTCAAACTTCTTTTTCTTATTTAATATCATCCCTTCGATTTTGCTGATTCTTGGAATACTATTTTTGACCATTTTTCTAAATGTTAACGGCTTATACCAAGGAAGACTTCTCACCATCTTTTTTGCAACAGTTATACGAGTATAAAAAACAATTTAGAGCATAAAAAAACCCTCTATTTATAGAGGGAAATATCAGCATGTTTGGTGCCCGAGGCCGGAATCGAACCGGCACGGTATCGCTACCGCTGGATTTTGAGTCCAGTGCGTCTACCAGTTTCACCACTCGGGCAGCAGGATTATTATAAACATGTATTAGCACATATTTCTACTATATTTCTTTTAAATATATATCTATGTATTCTTTTTTGACGTGGAAAAATCTATAAACTTCCTTAGCCTTTATTTTATCTTTTGATTTTATTAAAGTGACAAGGTATCCGAGAATGCCCATCATAAAGTATTTTCTATTACTTCTTAAATAGTCTTTGTGAATATCATCCACGCTATAACCTTTACGTTTTAATAAAATTGCAGATACCACTCCTGTACGATCTTTACCAGTTGCGCAGTGAAACAAGACATTCCCTTTTGAATAATCATGGTTAAGGATTAAATTCACTACTTGATTGACTCTATTCTTAAAACCCGGCACATCTACTATTTTTTGGTATGTATCCAAAACATAAAAATGGTCTTTAGATGATAAAAACTCTTTGAAATCATTTGGAATACCAAGATCTTCCTTTTGTAGCAAAGGGATATTTATGCGTTCAACACCTTCAGGAATGTAATCAGGATGTTCATCAATCTCACTCTGAAATCTTAAGTCGATGACTAGAGATATATTATGGCATTTTAAAGTTTTATCACCATTCTTTTTGAATCGACCGCTTCGATACACGCCTTTATATAGTTTTCTGAAATTCCTAATCATAATTGGTGACATTATATCATTTTTTATTTATATGAGCACTTCTCTTGTAAAATACCCTTGGGGGGTATATAATCAAAATGAAAAATGAGGTCATTATAATGGAAGATTACTGCTGTCATACAAAACATACGCCTAGAGACGAAAAAATGGTTAAGAATCTAAAACAAAGATTAAACCGCATTGCTGGCCAACTTAATGGTGTCAGCAAAATGATAGATGAAAATAGATATTGTGGTGACGTACTAATTCAAATTGCTGCGATTGAAAACGCACTTAAGGAAGTCGGATACATCGTTTTAAAAGATCACATGATGACTTGTGTCAGTGATGATATCAAAAACAATGACTTTTCTTCTTTAGAAGAAGCTATAGAGATTACAAAGAAATTAAAATAATATGAACTGCGAAGAAAAATATGACATATCTGGAATGAGCTGTGCTGCTTGTTCTGCAAGAGTTGATAAGGCTGTAAGAAAATTAGAGGGCGTAAATGATGTTAATGTCAATCTTTTGACTAATTCCATGGTTGTACAATATAACGAAGAACTAACAAATAAAGAAAAAATAATTTCTGCAGTGGTTAAAGCAGGTTACGGGGCATCAATACACGTTGAAAAAGAAATCAAAACAAGCGAAGACCTAAAGGATAAAGAGACACCTAAGCTATTAAGACGCCTTATTGCATCAATAATTTTATTGGTTCCGCTATTCTATTTAGGAATGGGTTTCATGTTAGAATGGCCAATTGGCGTATTACATGATAACCTACTAATACTTGCTGCAATTGAGATGGTTTTATCATTATCAATTATGATAATAAACCGTAAATTCTTCACAAGCGGCTTTAAGGCTATCATTCATAGAGCACCTAACATGGACACCCTTGTAGCCTTAGGAAGCGGGGTGGCTTTCTTATATTCATTTATCATGACTATTGTCCTACTAGTTCGAGTTGTTAGCGGGGCAGAACAAATGGTTATTCATATGACCGCAATGAACTTATATTATGAAACAGCTGGTATGGTCCCAACACTCATAACAATCGGTAAAACACTAGAAAGTTATTCAAAAGGTAAGACCACAAATTCTATAAAAGCTTTAATGGACTTATCTCCAAAAACAGCAATCATATTAAAAGAAGGAGAAGAAGCAGAAATTCCAATAAATCTCGTGCAAATTGGAGACATTTTCATTATAAAACCTGGCCAAAGCGCTCCTGTAGATGGCGAAGTAATTGAAGGAGCTTCAAGCGTTGATGAATCAATGTTGACTGGTGAATCAATGCCTATAGAAAAAGAAGTTGGATCTATAGTTAAAAGCGCCACCATCAACCAAAACGGAGTATTAATTTGTAAAGCGACGCGTGTTGGAAATGATACCACTCTAAATCAAATAATTTCTTTAGTAGAAAGAGCTAGTAACAGCAAAGCTAAAATAAGTCAAATAGCCGATAAAGTTTCTGGTATTTTTGTGCCTGTTGTTATTATCATTTCCTTTATTGTCTTTGCGTGTTGGATGCTCTTCGGAAAGCATTTTATAGATTCACATCCAGACATTCAGTCTACCCTACTCTCATATTCAATCGAACGTGCAATTTCTATTTTAGTTGTTTCCTGCCCATGTGCATTAGGTCTAGCAACCCCTGTTGCCATTATGGTTGGATCTGGGAAAGGAGCAAGAATAGGAGTTTTATTTAAAAATGCGGTGGCTATTGAAGAAACCGGAAAGATTGATTATGTTGTATTTGATAAAACCGGAACAATTACGAAAGGTCATCCCGAAGTAACTGAAGTAATTTCAAATATTGATGAGCATGAATTATTATCCATTGCTTTTTCTTTAGAAAGAAACAGTAACCATCCACTTGCAAAGGCTATTGTTGATAGGGCTACAAGAGACAATGCACAATCTTATGACGTCGATAATTTTATAAATGTCTCTGGCAAAGGGATTTCTGGCACTATTAATTCTCAACAATATCATGTTGGTAATATGTCATTTATTAAAGAATTAGGTATTTCATTAGATGCTTATTCTAAAAAGATTATCGAATTATCAAAAGAAGGCAAAACCACTATTATTATTTCAAATGATAAGGCAATCATCGGTTTAATTGCTATTAGCGATACAGTCAAAGAAGATTCTAAAGAAGCAATAGAAAAAATTAAATCTTTAGGCGTTGTTCCAATTATGTTGACTGGTGATAATAAATTAACTGCAGAATACATATCTAGACAGGTTGGTATTGATCAAGTGATAAGTGACGTATTGCCAGAAGGCAAATATCAAGTCGTCGAAGAACTTAAAAAGCAAGGCAAAGTTATGATGGTTGGCGATGGTATTAATGATGCAGTAGCCTTAACCAGCGCTGACATCGGAATGGCGATTGGCCAAGGTAGCGATATTGCTATTGAAAGTGCTGATGTTGTATTAATGAAATCATCATTAACTGAAGCATATTCTGCAATCCAACTATCTAGATATATTTATAGAAATATCAAAGAGAATTTGTTCTGGGCATTTATTTATAACATTATTATGATTCCGATTGCCGCTGGCGTATTATCTGGAATTGGCGTTTATAAATTAGCGCCATGGATGGGCAGTGCCGCTATGGCGTTATCATCTTTGTTTGTTGTAACAAATTCTTTAAGAATCAATTTCTTTAATCCACATAAGAAACACATTTGGATGTCAAAAACAAAACACGCCCCTGATATTTTGAAATTAATTATAGAAGAAGAGGAGAAAGAAAACACTATGGAAAAAATCATTAAAGTTGGTGGCATGATGTGCATGCACTGTGTAGGTCACGTTAAAAAAGCATTAGAAGCAATCGACGGAGTAGAAAGCGCTGATCCAGATTTAAATACTGGTAATGTAGCCATCAAATTATCAAAAGAAATTTCTGATGATTTATTAAAAGCCGCTATCGAAGAAGCTGGTTACGAATTTATTAAATAAAAAGAATCCCATTAGGAATCCTTTTAGCCTTTTTGAATTTCCCCTGCCTTTGTAAGGGCATATTTGGAAATCATTGGGCCGAGTATCTCATAAATGAGTGTGGACGTTAATATGATTGCAACAACTAACGCTCCCGCTCTTTTTGTAGCTTCGTTTGCTGAGAATAATTTTCCAGCGGTTGTTGCTAACCCGATAGCGACACCAGCCTGAGGAAAAAGGGTTAATCCCAAATACTTCTTAATCTTATCTTCTGAATGTGTGATGCTTGCACCAGTAAAGGCACCAAGATATTTTCCACCTACTCTGAATAAGACGTAAGCAGCGGCAATGCCTAAAACTACTAATCCTTCTGGATCAAAGAAAATGCTTAAATCTAGTGATGCGCCAGAAATGACAAAAAACATCATATAGATTGGAGGGGTAAATCTATCCATAACATCAAGAACACGGTTGCTATCTTTACAAAGATTTGTATAAAACGCTCCCGCCATCATGCACATCAATAAAGAGCTAAGCTCAAATCCACCCATATACGGTTCTTTAAATAAAACGTATAATCCTAAAGAAGCAAAGATAGAGATAATACAAAGTATTAACTTATTGTTTCTAGATTGGAAGAAACGATTTAGCCAGCTGATAAATAAACCCAATATTGCTCCAAAGCCAACTGACATTACAATTTCAATGATAGGTTTAAATAACATTTTATAAGCGGAGAATTCTCCACCACCCGCAATTGCGGTAGCAATCTGGAATAAAATCGCGAATAAAATTAAAGCCACCGCGTCATCTAAAGCAACAACTGGAAGTAAAGTATCAACCAAGCTTCCTTTGGCATTATATTGTTTGATAATCATCAAAGTCGCAGCAGGAGCGGTCGCACTAGCAATTGCGCTAAGTGTAAAAACGAGCTCTAGAGGCATTTGGTCAGGAATAATGAAGTGTAACACTAAAGTAGCAATAAGAACCGCTATTGAGGCAAATAGGGCCTCTAAAATAGTAATTACTATTACTCTTTTGCCAACTGCCTTAATTGTTCTCGCTTTAAAAGAGGTTCCAATGGAAAAAGCAATGAAACCAAGAGCAACTGTGGATACCCAGCCAATCTTATCGACATATTGGAATATTGCCCCATCTTTTATCCCGTCATATGTGAAGTTATTAAACAAAACTCCAAATAGGAAAGGGCCCATAATGATACCGGTAATAATATAACCAGTGACATTTGGGAGTTTTAAAACCTTCATTATCCTAGTGGATAAGACGGCAGCAAGCATTAAAATGGCAATATAAGCAAATAAAGGTAACATATTAAATTAGAAAGAACCTTCGTAATCATCAATTGAGGAAGAATACATAAATCCTTTAACACTTCTAAATGAATTTGTGCATTCTCTAATTATATTTTTAAGAATGTCCAATTTGTCTGCATCAACGATGAAAATGCAAAGAATACCATT
>JAILBR010000058.1 GCA_024680795.1 Bacilli bacterium
AGTGGTTTAGGAGTGATATAGGTAACTGGGACCATGCGACTACCAAAGCCTGCTGCCATGATTATTGCGCGTTTCACTCGATATGGTTCTAAGGCTTCTTCTATCTTTTCTTTAGAATCATATCCTAAAGCGATTAATTCATCATTTAGGGCACCTGTGTCGGTGTATTTCACTAATAAATCAAAAGTTTTCTTATCCATATTAGATATATCTCCCTAATACATATTTACTATATTTTTTAGCCATATAATACCAGTTATATAATGATTCACCCATAATCGCCGAACATGATTCTCTAAATAGAGCCCACACAAACCAATAATAGGCGATAATCGCGATATAACTGACAAAGTGTTTTTCTAATTCTTTATTATATTTATCACCTAAATATTCTTTGATGAATTTTAAAGCTTCATCAGGTTCATACATCGCATCGACAATATAATAACCAACATCAACACCAGGATCAGAATATCCGGCATATTCCCAGTCGATTAAGACGACGTTATTATTATCTTTATTAATTAACCAGTTTGGCTTATAGGTGTCGCAGTGGCAGAAACATTTTTCCACTAGTCCATCATTATTCACTGCTTGATATATCTTATAGATATTATTCTTTAGTTCATTAAAGTCAGGCATTTCAATCTTTTGTTTTTTTCTGACGATTTCTTCCATCTTTAAAGCATCTTCCCAAGGACGGAAATACCAGTTAGCGGGTGCTTTCTTATCGTGTAATTCTCTCATCTTATTAATGATGAGTTTACTATCTTCGAAATTAGAATAGTCTGGTTCTCTGCTATTAGGGATGAATAAAGATATCTTCCAGCCCTTTTTAGGATCCATCTTAATAAATGATGGGTCAATACCTAACTCTTTAGCGAGCTGTAAGGATTTATGTTCACTATTACGGTTAATGATTTTTTCTGTTCCTTCCCCTGGATGTCTATAGACATATTTAACATCTTTAACTATAAAAGTATAGGAAGTATTAGTTAAACCTTCTTTAATTGGTAAGAAGTCTTTAACATCACTTTCTTTACACCCTAAAGTTTTAGAGATATTTTTCATAATCGTGCTACTAGTGTGCTCGACATATTTTTCATCAAACTTACGTAACTCATCTAGATTATAAAATTTAAAGACAGTATTAGGTTCTCTTAAGGAAGAATAAAATGGTGGTAATTCATGTAAATGTTCAAATATTACGGATTGAATTGATTGATTATCAAAATCACCAAAATCATGGTGACTAACTAATAAGTTAGATATCGCTACTGAGAAATCGCTATCCCAATACATCATCCCTTTATAGATGAGGTCTTTTTTATATCCATAGGTTCTCGCGACGATTTGATCTTTACTTCCTCTTTTAATGAAGTTACCTTCCTTTTTATAACTGCTCATTTCGGTAATGGCGAAAGGTTCATATTCATATGTATTAAATGGGTTAGTGACAAAATAGTTATCACTAGAACAGATATAAGTATTAGATAAGTAGTTTCTCGCTAAAAAGAGGGACTCACTACTATCTTTTGTCGCATAACTAGGATTGATTAAGATTTTGACATTATATTTTTCTCCTAGATAAAAGAAAGATTCTTTCTTATATCCAAGGACTAAGACAATATTATTTATTCCTACTTCTTTAAGTTGTTTAATTTGTCTTTCGATTAATATCTCGTTTTTAACCTTTAACAAACCTTTAGGTTTATCAAAAGATAGAGGGGCAAAGCGAGTGGATAGACCCGCCGCTAAAAGTACCGCGGAATTAACGCGATATTTATCTAACTCTTTTTTGCCTAATTCGGTAATTCCATTTTTATCAATATATCCTAATTCTAAAAGGCTATTTCTTAAAGAATGGACAAGTCCATTAGATAGCTTAATAGAGGAAGATATTTCTCTAATTGAGTTATTACCAAAAGAGTTGATATATCTTAAAACTAAAAACTCATTCTTTTCCATTTTTAGATTTTATTAGAGGAGAACATGCCTTTAATGACAGCTTTAAAGACTGATTGATTTTGATCTTGATATGGTTTACCACCTAAGATGGTTTGATTGACTTTAAGGTCTTTTAACTTTTTAACATCCATCTCATATGGGTTTTCCGATAAGATAACCATATCAGCGATTTTACCAACTTCTAATGAACCTCTTTCTTTTTCATCAAAAGTTGTCCAATAGCCATTATATGTACACATTCTAAGTGCTTCTTTAATATTTAAAGATTGTTTCTTAACGGAGTGATTACAGGCTTTATATAACCAATCGATTGGATCTGGATCGGTACATGGACCATCACTGCCTGCAGAAAGGACAATCCCGTTATCCCAGAAAGTTCTTAAAGGATTGAGGCGGTTCGCTCTTTCCTCTCCTAAAATAGAGACTAAATATTCATCTGGTTCTTGTTTCCAATTGATAAAGGCACTTTGGATTGGCATTTGAATATGATATTCTTTACAGATTTTAATACCTTCTTCAGTAGGTAAGCAATCATGGATAATGCCGTGTCTATGGTCATTTCTTGGATAATCATCTAAGGCGGCTTTTAGACATCTTGTCGCTTGGTCAAAGGCGGCATCACCAATCGCATGCATTTCGATTTGTAGGCCTGCTCTATTGGCTTTCTTACAGAAATCGATGACTTTTTCATCGCTATAATATAGCACGCCATCATTATTTTTATCATTGATATATGGTTCGTTTAATTTAGCGTCTTGGCTACCAAAACAACCATCTAGTGCACATTCAAAGCATCCTCCGATTCTTGGGAAGCCTCTACTTTTAGCGACACCGATATCCATCGATTGAGAGAAGATTCTAAGTTGCATCCCATTTTGTAATGATCTACCAACCCATTTCTCCATATTAATATCCATGTTTAATGGGAAACCAATACCGCTTACTGAGTGGATTATGCCGATACCTTTTTTGGCTTCATAATCAGCGGCTTTTTGCATGCCTTTAATCATTTCCACGATTGATAAAGAAGAGGAGATAAAATCACTGACTGCAAAGAAAGCTTCTTGATTCATTTCTCCAGTATCTGGGTGATATCCTCTTAATTTATTAACCTTATCATCTAGCATTGCTAATAACTTGGAATTAACGATACAAGCGTGTCCATCATATTTAACAATCATCATTGGTTTATCAGGACACACACTATCGAGTTCTTCTCTCGATAATAAAACTTTTTCTTTAACGGAATATGGGGAAGCGCCAAAGGCGATTAAGATTTTTCCTTTCGCATCTTTTACATATTCTTTAATCATTTCTTTCATTTCTTCGTTACTTGTCACTTCCATGACGTTTAGTCCGGCGTGGAACATAGCAAAGCTTGCAAAGTGTTGATGTGAATCACAGAATGATGGGCAAAGTACTTGTTTGCCTAATTCCACAAATTCAGCATCCTTATATTCACTAGGAACTTCATTTCCTACATATGCGATTTTTCCATCTTTCTCCACTAAGAAAGAATATACTTCATCATTTTGGTTTACGGTTAAGATTTTACCATGATAACATGTCATATTTTTACCCTCCAACTTATATATTAAATCTATGTTCATTTTTTGTATAGTCTTTATTTTTTTGAATATTCTGATTTATCTATTTTTGTATAAACAAATACGATTTTTTGATAATAAATGACAAAATATATATTTTGCATATAAAATATAATAGTTTTAAGGAAATTGGAGGTTCTGATATGAAGCTTAAGAAATTATTCCTATTTACTAGTATCATTCCATTATTAACAAGTTGTAATACGTCGGATATATCTGGTATGTATTCTTTCCAACTTGGTAAAGATACTTCCACTCATATTGGAGTCTTCTTAGAAATGAAGAACACTGAATATGTGTTTGAAAAAGAGCCTGATAAAAAAGGATATAAAGACTTTACTTTATCCGTCAGCATGAAAATCAATGATGATGAAGAAAGTGATTTTAGAAAAGAAATTGAAGAGATTTTAAAGGCTCTCGCTGATGAAAAAGGCAATACCAGTCTTCCTGGCTATTATAAATATACTGATGAACAAAATAAGCAAGGTGAAAATCGAGTAATTATCGGTTTTGACTATGGGACAATCGCTAATAAAGCGATCACTTACTATAACACTACAGTTCCAGCAGAAGAACAAATTGACCCTGCCGATATTGATGATATGGTTAAATCTATTGAAAATAACGGAGCGATTAATGCTTTATTATATGCGACATATAAAGACTCTGTGATGAACATTTATGTTCCAGTTTCATTAGAAGATGCATATTATCAAGTTTATTGGTATGGATATGATATTCAAGTCAAGTTAGATTTTGAATTACCAATTCCAATTGATTTCAAAATTGTGGAAGTCGAAAAGCATCCATTTGGCTCCCATCCAACCGAAGATGAAGTTAAAGCAATTAATGAAACATTCGCAGAAAAGCACGAAGGCATGCTCATTGAGGCATTTAGAGACTATAACGCTCTTAAATTAGGATTAAATAAGAAACAGTAGTTATGGCAGAAGATAGAGAAGTAATTATTAACGTTGATCATCTCACTAAAGACTATGGCTATGGCCGTGGTGTTTTTGATGTATCAATTAAAGTCCATAAAGGTGAATGCTATGGATATTTAGGTCCTAATGGAGCGGGTAAATCAACCACCATTAGACATATTATGGGTTTTGCTAAACCAAAAGTTGGTAAAGTGCAAATCTTTGGAACTGATTCCTTTGGAAATACTGATAAGATTCTCGCTAAAGTTGGTTACTTGCCAGGTGAACCTGCAATTCCAGCGGGTCTAGATGGTTGGGGCTTTATCAAGATGATGCAAGGGATGAGAGGCGAAACTAATCAAGAAAGATTAGATTATCTTCTTAACCTATTTAAGTTTAACCCAGCGATGTCTGTTAAAGAGATGTCACTAGGTGAAAAAAGAAAGCTCGCAGTTGTTGCTGCTTTTATGAATGACCCCGACGTACTCGTCCTCGATGAGCCAACAAGTGGTCTAGATCCAGTCATGCAACAAATCTTCATTGATTTTATCATTGAAGAAAAGAAGAGAGGAAAAACTATCCTACTTTCCAGTCATATCTTCTCTGAAGTTGATGCGACTTGCGATACGATTAGTATTATTAAAGATGGACATCACGTTTCCACTTTTAATGCGAATGAATTAAAGAAAACACAAGATAAGACATTCCTAGTCTATTTCTTAGATATGGATGATTATTTAGCCTTTAAAAATGGCAAAAATAAATTTGAATTATTATATTCACATGATGGGATTATGCTTGCCGTGGTTAAATTCCCGGCTGATAAGAATAATGAATTCTTTCAATCCTTAAAAGGATTGAAGGTTTCTCACTTTGAAGAAAAACCTTTCACTTTACAAGATTACTTCATGTCCTTCTATAAAGAAGAACGTGACTTTGGTGGTCTAGAAGGTGTTAAGGGTAACACTAAAGAAGGAATTAAGAAATAGGAGGCGTTATGGAAGAAAAGAAACTTAAATATCGTACTTATTTCTATATTGTAAAGTCCTCAGAATCTAATAACTCTGATGGACATAATAACGAAACTTGGCAAGTTCAAGAAAGCGAGCCTTTTGAAAATTACGTGGAATTAAGCACTCTTGATCCTCAAAACGAAAAGGAAAGAGAAGAATTTGCTAAAGAAAAGGCTGAGAAAGAAAGAAATGAAAAAGTCATTGTCAAGGTTAGAAATTTAACTAAAGATTATGGCAAAGGAAGAGGCATCTTTGATGTATCTTTTGATGTAACTAAGGGGACTGTGTTTGGATATTGCGGCACTAACGGTAGCGGAAAGACCACAACCTTAAGACATATTATGGGCTTCTTAAAACCTCAAAAAGGTAGTGTAAAAGTTAAAGGTTTAGATGCTTGGAAAGATGCAGATATTATTAAGAAATATATTGGCTATCTACCAGGAGAAATCGCTTTCCCACAAGTGGAATCAGGTAGTGAATTCTTAAAAATTCAAGCTGAAAGCTTGGGCCTTAAAGACATGTCAAAAGCGGAAATGATTATTAATGCTTTACAACTTGACCCAACCGCTAACTTAAGAAGAATGAGTAAGGGCATGAAACAAAAGACCGCAATTGTCGCAGCGCTTATGCATTCTCCTGAAATTATTATTTTAGATGAACCAACGACTGGCTTAGATCCTTTAATGAGAGATGTCTTTGTTAACTTAATTAAAGCAGAAAAGGCTAGAGGAGCCACAATTATCATGTCTAACCACATGTTTGATGAGTTAGAAGAAACATGTGACCAAGTCGCCTTCATTAAAGATGGAAGAATCGTCGATATCGTTGATATGAATGCATTAAGGAATCTTCCATATCGTGATTATGTCGTCACCTTTGAAAACGAAAAAGATTATAAAGAGTTTAATTTACCAGAAGTTGAAGTATTAGAACGAAATGATAAAGAATTATCAATCTCGTTTAGAATCGAACTAAAGAAAGCTAATCAATTAATTGATGAATTCATCAAGAGAGATATTAAATCATTCACAGAAAAGAAACACACATTAGAAGAAATATTCCTAAAAGATGTTGGAGGCACAAACCATGAGTAATGAAAATGTCGCAAAAAGAAAACACACATTCATTTCTAAACCATTATTTAGACAATCAATGAAGTCCTTATTAGGACTTTGGATTGCGTTGATGATTGGTTCTGCTTTTATCTTTATTGTTATCAACCTTGCGGTTGGCTCTAAAAACATCTTTACCAACATCGATATGGATAGTGTTTCTTTATATGTGAAAACCGAAGATTTAAGTTGGCTTAAAATTTTAGGTCTATTAGAGAAGATGGGATTTAATTTATCTCGTATTCAAATCATGTCGCAAATCGACTTAAATAGCATCTTAAATGAATTAGTTTATAAGATCGCTGGTGTCTTATTACCAATGATTTATGTAATGATTGCCGCGAATAAACTTATCGCTGCCCAAGTTAGCGATGGCTCTATGGCGTATGTTCTTTCTACTCCAACTAACCGTAAGACAGTCGTTAGAACTCAATACTTATTCTTACTTTTAACAGTTGCTGTTATGTATGTTGCAATTACAGTTGCTGCGGTTGGCAGTGAAGGTATCGCTCATATCATTGCTAGACATAATAATCCTGATAATGTCGAAGAATGGAGACCATTAACTACGTTAATCTTCTGCTTAGGATCATTTATGGCAATGTTTGCTTTAGTCGGTATCTGCTTTGGCGCTAGTGCATTCTTTAATAAATCAAGTTATTCAGTCGCAGTTGGTGGCGGTGCTTGTATCATTTCCTTCTTAAGCTGTATCTTAGGCTTATTTGGTAATGAAGTATTTGTCGCTGTTGGTATTGGTGTTAAGGCTATGGACTTCTTTAACTACTTATCCTTATTCACTTTAGTGGATAATACATCAATGTCTGCCTTCTCTAAAGCGGTCCAAGGATTTGATACCGCGATTAGCTATGACTGGATTTGGAAGTTAGCTATCTTGGCCACTATCGGTGCAATATTTGCCTATATCGGTGGAAGAAGATTTATCAAAAAAGACTTACCATTATAATGGTAACTAACCTATAAATATTAAAAGACGTTCTCTTAATGGGGAACGTTTTTTGGTTTACGGAAAGGTTTACGGTTACCTCTTGAAAAGGTTTACGGAAAGGTTTACGATAATGGTATGGAAAACGCTAAATTAGAAAAAGCATTAAAGGTTCAACTAGGGAAAGAATATTATACTCAGAAGGAATTACAATATGGTAATTCCGCTGGTGTCTTTTTATCACCTTATGAGTATAAAGAATTCTTAGATTATAAAGATTCTTTGGCGTTAGAAGGCCATAAAAACATTCATAAGTTAGATTTAAAGACCTTTAATAGCAAATGCATTTATTACTGTAAGGGTGAAGATTTGTCTTGCTTATTATCTAGTTTCTTTAATGTGGTTATTGATGATTATATCGAACATGATAGCTTCTTATCTAAACGTTTTGATCAATCGATATATAAATCTAGAATTTATTCTGAAATTGAAGGAACTCTTAATGTTGAAAATGTTCCTACTACTAGAAGAAGATTAAAAGAATTACTAGAAGAAGATGCACCTATTAAAGACACTAATGATGTAATCATTAAAAACATGGCTCATGCTATGAAGTTTGTGGAGAGCAAACCAAAGTTTTGTAAAGAGAATCTCCTGATTCTTTATGATTATTTGTCTAAGGACTCATTAGAAGAAGAAAATAGACTAAAACAAGGAGATTATTATCGATATGATACAGTTGATGTTGGCAAATATCATGGCTGTCCCGCTAGTGAAATAGATGACTGCATGAATAGTTTATTTAACTATGCCGATAACTTATTTAAAAATGGCGGAGAAGAATTATTTCTCTTACCTCATATTTGTCATTATTACATTTTATATATTCATCCATATTTTGATTTTAATGGTCGAACTGCCAGAATGGTGTCTTATTGGATATATCTTCTCTTAGAAGGTGATTACTTTCCTCCAATTATTTCTGAGGCCATCAATCAAACAAAATCCAAATATTATAGTGCGATTGAATATACGAGAAATAACCATAATGATATGACATATTTCTTGAAATACATTTTCCAACTAACAATTGATTATGTCTTATGTTATAAGAATCTAGAAATAGTGGATAGAATATCAAAAAATAAAGATATTGTCTTAACAGATACTGAATTAAATTATCTCAAGAGAATATTTATTTCTTATGAAGGCAAATTTGCCTACTATGATTTTCTTAAGTATGCGAAAGTGGAAATGAGTAAACAAGGAGCCTTAAAGATACTTAATAAATTTGTTAACTGTGGTGTTCTAGTAGAAGTCGATACTCCATCTAAAAACAAGATATTTGATCTAAATAAAGGCGTTATTACGTATCGTTTGAAGTTTCTGAATAGCAAAGCATATAAGAAATAGATAGGTATACTTAAAACGTGGAAAAGTGCAATTATTGCATTTTTTCTTTATATATTAAACATATTTATATAAAATATAAGCAATCGAGGTGCAGTTATGACACTCAAAGAAATGCGCAAGAATGGCAATTTAACTCAAAAGCAGGCCGCTGATATAGTTGGCATGCCTTTAAGAACTTATGTTGCTTATGAAACTAACGAAAAAGAAGTAGATCAAATTAAACTAGAAGGAATTAAAGATCGTCTAGCGGAACATATGTCTAAAGATACTTCTATTTTAAAAGGTAAAGTGATTCTTATTACTGGTGGAACTGGTAGTTTTGGTCACGCAGTGGTTGATAGATTTATCGACACTGATGTTAAAGAAATCAGAATTCTTTCCCGTGATGAGAAGAAACAAGATGATATGCGCAGAGAATATAATAGTGATAAACTCAAATTCTATATTGGAGATGTGAGAATTTATAACTCGATTAAAGACGCTTTTAGAGGAGTGGATTTTGTTTTCCATGCAGCCGCTTTAAAACAAGTGCCATCTTGTGAATTTTATCCTATGGAAGCTGTTAGAACTAATATTGAAGGTAGTGATAATGTCATTACTGCTTGCATTGAACATGGAGTTAAAAAGGCAGTATTTTTATCAACTGATAAAGCCACTTATCCAATTAATGCGATGGGAATGAGCAAGGCTTTAATGGAGAAAAATGTAATAGCGAGAAGTCGCAATCTCGCCGACAGAGATACCGTATTTTGCCTCACAAGATATGGAAATGTCCTTGCTAGTAGGGGTAGCGTTGTCCCTCTATTTGTTAAACAAATTAAAGAACATAAACCAATCACTATCACTAATCCAAATATGACGAGATTCATGATGAATTTAGCGGAAGCGGTGGAACTTGTAATGTACGCTTTTGAACATGGAGAACAAGGCGACTTATTTGTTCAAAAATCCCCTTCATGTACAATTGATACTTTAGCTAGAGCAGTCATTAATCTAACTGATAAGAACGCAAAGATATCTTATATCGGTACTAGACATGGAGAAAAACTATATGAAACCTTAGTCACTGAAGAAGAGATGACTAAAGCAATAGATTTAGGAGATTATTACTGTGTAAAAGCGGATAATAGGGATTTAAATTATGAGAAGTATTTCTCCCAAGGAAATACCAATTATCACGAATTACAGTCATATAATTCAAAGAACTCTAAGTTATTAAGTGTAGAAGAGATGGAAAAAGAACTAAAGAAGCTAGAAATCTTTGGTGGACCAGTGAGGCAGCATGAATAATATGAAAAAGTTACGTATTGTGACCATCTTAGGTACTAGACCAGAAATTATTCGTTTATCTGAAGTTATTAAAGCCTTAGACAAGGATGATTCCTTTGAACATATCTTAGTGCATACTGGTCAAAACTATGATTATGAATTAAACCAAATCTTTTTTGAAGAATTAGAATTAAGAAAGCCTGATTATTATCTTAACTGTGTCGGTAAAGATTTAGGAGAAACTATCGGTAATGCGATTGCTAAGTCCTATGACTTATTAAAAGAGCTTAAACCAGATGCAGTATTAATTTTAGGTGATACAAACTCTGCTTTATGTGCGATAAGCGCAAAGAGATTAAAACTACCTATTTTCCATATGGAAGCCGGCAATAGATGTGGGGATTGGAATGTTCCAGAGACCATTAACCGCAAAATAGTGGATCATATTAGTGATATCAACCTTCCTTATACTGATCACGCTTATCAAAATCTTATAAAAGAAGGCATAGACCCAAAATATATGTTTGTAACTGGCTCTCCAATGTTAGAAGTTTTAAATGCTAATAATGAGAAGATTGAAAAGTCTGATATATTAGATAAACTTGGCTTAGAGAAGGGGAAATACATTGTTGTTTCTTCTCATAGAGAAGAAAATATAGATATTGATAAAAACTTTAATTCCCTAATGCCAGCGTTAAATGAGATCGCTGAAAAATATCAAATGCCAATTATTTTCTCTACTCATCCTAGAACTAGAAAGAAGATTGAGGAAAGAAAGTTTAAAGTCCATCCATTAATTAGAAATATGAAACCAATGGGCTTTATTGAATATGTAAAGTTACAAGAAAACGCTTTTATCACTTTAAGTGATTCAGGAACATTGACAGAAGAAAGTGCGATGAGACACTTTCCTGCTGTGTTAATAAGAACATCTACAGAAAGAGTGGAAGGTATAGAAGCCGGAAGTATTGTGATGTCTGGAATTGATAAAAACGGAATCGCTCTAGCAATAGATACTGAACTAATGAGATATAAATTCGCTAAGACACCAGAACATTATGATGTGCCTGATGTTTCGAGCGGAGTAATAAAGATTATCAAAGAAAATATCAATCGAGTTAATAAAGAAATCTGGGATAAGTGATGAAAGTATTAGTAACAGGCGCAAAAGGATTTTTTGGAAGAAACATGTGCCAACTATTATCTAGAAAAGGGCACACAGTTTTTGAAATTGATTTAGATTACACCGATGAATCCCTCGTGGATTATATACAAAGTGCTGATTTTATATGTCATTTTGCCGGTGTTAATAGGCCATTAGATTCTAAGGATTTTTATAGTGGCAATTATGAATTTACTAAGAAGTTGGTGGACCTAGTAAAAGCATCTAATAAGAATATCCCTATCTTAATGACTAGTAGCATTCAAGCAGCTTTGGATAATGATTATGGAAAAAGTAAGCGTATGGCGGAGGACTATTTATTAAATAGTGGCCTTCCAGTTTATGTGTTTAGACTTACAAATACATTTGGTAAGTGGGCTAGACCAAACTATAACAGCGTCGTAGCGACTTTTTGTTATAACATTGCCCATGATTTGCCTATCGAGATAAGAGATAGAGATTATGTTGTTAAATTTAACTATATCGATGATGCTTGTAATGAGTTTTTGAGGCTAATTGAAGGAGATTATGAAGGTAGTAAAGAACTATTATCTCTCTCACCGATTTATGAATGCACATTAGGCAAATTAGCGGACTTAATTTACTACTTTAAAAATGAGATTGAAAGCGATAGACACTTACCTCTTTTACATAGTGAATTTGAACTAAAATTATTCAAAACTTACTGCAATTACGCCACAAATCCTATGTTTTCTTTAAATTTTGCGGAAGATAATAGGGGAAGTTTTGAAGAACTTTTTAAGTCTAATAAGTGGGGACAGATAAGCGAAAACATTGCTCATCATGGCATCACAAAAGGTGGGCATTATCATAACAACAAAGAAGAGATTTTCTATACTGTTGTTGGTAAAAGCGAAATAGTTCAAAAGAACATCGAGAATGGTGATGTAATTACAAATATAGTGGATGGTAAAGAGCCATTATTGGTTCCGATTAAGAAAAGATACACTCATAAAATCACAAATATCGGTGATGAAGATAGTTCCACTTTAATGTGGGTGAATGAGATATTTGATGCGAACAACCAAGACACCTATAAATTTGACTAGTGCAAACTTGAATTATCAATAAAATCTAACTAGAATATTATTCTATGAATAAATCGTTAGAAGAATTATTAAAAGAATACGAATTATATAAGAATAAAGGCCTATCCATCAATATTGCTCGTGGAAAGCCAAATAAAGAACAATTAGATTTGTCTAATGGTCTTTTTAAAGTGTTAGACGAGAACACAGATTTTATAGATGAAACCGGAAACGATGTTAGAAACTATGGTGAATTAACAGGTACAAAAGAATGTAAGCACCTATTTTCTGATATTATGTCCGTTAACGAACAAAATATTATCGTTTGTGGTAATTCATCTTTAAACATTGAATTTGAACTAATATCTGCAAGTATGTCTCATGGTGTTAAAGGCAGTACTCCATGGAATAAATTAGAAAAAGTTAAATGGTTATGTCCTGTTCCAGGATATGATAGACATTTTGCCATATGTGAATATTTTGGCATTGAGATGATAAATATCCCAATGACTATTGATGGTCCAAATATGGACATGGTTGAAGAATATATCAAGGATCCATTAGTAAAAGGCATATGGTGTATTCCTGTTTATTCTAATCCAACTGGCATTACCTATAGTAATGAAGTAGTAGAGAGATTTGCAAAACTAAAACCAGCCGCTAAAGATTTTAGAATCTATTGGGATTTAGCGTATGTCGTTCATCATTTATATAATGGATATAACGATGAAATCATCAATCTATTAGACGAAGCTAAGAAATATGGCAATGAAGATATGATTTATATGCTTGCTTCCACAAGTAAGATTACTTTTGCAGGTGCTGGCGTTGCTGCTTTAGCCGCAAGTGACAATAACATCAAAGAAATTGCCGATAATATGAAATATCAAATCATTAGTTATGATAAAGTAAATCAACTTAGACACGCTTTATATTTCAAAGAGCACTCTTTAGAAGAGCATATGAAGAAGCACGCCGAGATTATTAGGCCTAAGTTTGAATCATTCTTAAAAGCTCTTGAAGAAATTGAAGATATTGCCTGGTTCACAAAACCAAATGGTGGATACTTCATCTCCCTATTTGTCAAAGAAGGAACTGCAGGAAAAGTAATCCAAAGATGTAAGGAATGTGGTTTAACTTTAACAGATACTGGATGCGCATATCCATATCATAAGGATCCGAGCGATAGCCACATTAGAATTGCTCCAACTTATCTCGAGGTCGATGAGATAGAAGCTGCCGCTAAGATTTTGACTCTTTCGGTCAGAATCGAATACTTACTCAACAATTAAAAAACCGGGATTCCGGTTTCATTTTTTCAAAAATTCACTGACAATTTTGGTATATCTTTCATCATCTACTATATAACTGAGCCCATGATCGGCGTCTGTGAATTGCTCATATTGAACCTTATCTCTATTCTCTAAATAGATTCTTTTTGAGAACTTATAGTTGACGACTGAGTCGGCATCTCCATGGATGATTAAGAACTTACATTGGCTATTTTTCACTGATTTAGAAGCATCTAATCCCCAGAGATTTGAATGACACCAGATAAGCGAAGATAGGTTAATTAATGGAGAGAAGAATTTTACTGATAATCCTAGTTTTTTTATACCAGAACCAATGACTTCTTCTGGTGTTGAATAAGGGCAATCAGCGATGACTTTGATGTTCTTATCAATGAACTCGCTAGCATATAAAACAGTAGCGCCACCCATTGAGACACCCATTAAAACTATTTCTGCGTCTCTGCCTAATAACGATTTAGCTTTACTAATCCAAGTTAAAACATCTTTTCTTTCTCTTTTACCAAAAGTGATTTTATGTCCTTCGCTTTCTCCATGTGCTCTTTCGTCAACAAGGATGATGTTATAACCAAGAGAATATAATTCCATAGCGGCACCACAAAAATCTCTTAAGGCAGTACCACGATAACCATGGAAAAGAATAGCGGCTTTATTTGAATGTTCTACCTGTAGAAGTCTTGCGTGTAATTCTAGCTTATCATAGCTTTCTGCGAAGATATCTTTAAAAGGAATGCTTCTTAATCTATTTATCATTCCAATAATTAAGTCTTCTTTACCTGCGAATTGAGGTGAATCATATAACTTGTAGTCGTTATTTTGATCTTTAAGTGGGGAATATAAAAGAATTTTATATAGGAAAAATGTTAATACTAAAAGTAGTATCAACAAAAATCCAACAACTCCAAGAATGATATATAAAACGAGCATATTACTCCTAATCAATCATTGTATTTAAAACGCTGACAAGAACATCGATTGATTTCTTGCTATAACCATCATTATTAATGATGAGGTCAGCGTAATATTGGCTGGGGGCAATAATTTCTTCAAACATTGGTAAAACAGTATCGAAGTATTGTTTAACAACGCTTTCGTAAGTTCTACCCCTTTCTTTAGTATCTCTATCAATTCTTCTAACTAGTCTTCTTTCTCTACTAGCGTTAATGAAGACCATTAAATCACCTAAAGCACGTAAGTCTTTATTAACTAGAGCCATGATACCTTCAACGATGATTAAATCTTTAGGATAGATTCTAATTGTTCTCTCATCTCTAGTATGGGTGACAAAGTTATAGACAGGCATATCGATTGGCTGTCCGTTTTTTAAATCGTTAAATTGTTTATGGATTAACTTCCAGTCAAAAGCTTTTGGATGGTCGTAATTTGTTTTAATTCTTTCTTCGAAAGGAAGATCACTTTGATCCTTATAATAATTATCTAAAGAAATATGGGCGACTCTATCTTCTGGCATCTTTTCTAAAACTTTGTTTAAGACATAAGTTTTTCCGCTTGCGGAGCCACCACCAATAAGCACTAGTTTACTCATAATATTTGCCTCAACTTCCTTAATATTATAATTTACTTTTTCTATTAGATAGAAACTGAAAGTTATGTTTTTCATAAATTTACTGATTTATTGAGAAAAAAGAGATACAATCTCCAATATGAAAACAATTTATTTAGCAGGTGGATGTTTCTGGGGAGTAGAAGCATATTATTCAAGGCTTAAAGGTGTAATTAATACAGAAGTTGGCTATGCGAATGGTAATAAAGCTAACCCAACTTATCAAGAAGTGAAAAGTCATATCGCTAATCACGCAGAGACTTTAAAACTAGATTATGATGAAAGTGTTATATCTTTAAAAAAGATATTAGAGCATTTCTTAAGATTTGTTGATCCGTATTCAATTGATAAGCAAGGTGAAGATAGTGGTCATCAATATCGAAGTGGTGTCTATTATATAAATAAAGAAGATGAGAAAGTGATTAGAGATTACTTCGATAGTAACTTAGAAAGCGATTATCAAATTGAGATACTTCCTTTGGAAAATTTCTATTCCGCCGAAGAATATCATCAAGATTATCTAGAAAAGAACCCTAGTGGGTATTGCCACGTTAATCTGAATTTGATTAGAAAAGATGAGAAGAAGTGAAAATCTTCTTCTTTTTTACTAAAATAGAGACATGCAAAAACTGAAAAGATTTTGGATCGTAATTATTCCTTTAGTGGTAATGTCAATTATCGCTATCATTTTTTCTATCTTAAAAGGATATGTTGAAATCGCGGAATGGTATACGAATAACGTCTCCAGATACTATTACATTGCTATTAACTTTTTAACTAAATATATCCCCTTCTCTTTAACGGAAATCTTCTTTATTTTTCTATTTGTTTCAGGGGTTGTTGTTATCGTTAAAATCATCATAGATTTAAAGAATAAAAGATGGGGTGATTCCTTAAAACGCTTGGGAATTGTTGCGAATATGGTCTTTTCAACCATTTTAGTTTATGCCTTAACTTGCGAGATGGCATACAATAGAAAACCGATTGATTTGCCATATTATGAGCAAGAAGTTGAGAGCACCTATTTTAAGGATGTTTATAACTATTATGCAGATGATTTGAATTACTGCACAAGCCAACTTATTTTTGATGAAGATGGAAACGTTCATAATAACTATTCCTTTAAAGAATTATCAGAACTAGTTCATCAAAGCGCAGCAAAGTGCATCAATAGTGATTATTACTTTTCAACAACTACTTACGCTAAACCATTAATCTCTTCTTTAATCTATCGTGAACTTGGTTTAACTGGTGTGACATTTGGTCCATTAGCGGAATCTAATGTTAATTATATGGCCACTAATTTAGAGCTACCTTTTACCATCGCTCATGAAGTGGCTCACACCAGAGGTGTGATGAGAGAAGATGATGCTAATCAGTTTGCCTTTTATGTCTGCTTAAATAGTGATAACTCATATCTAAGATTTTCTGCGTATTGTCTATATTTCTATCAACTTGGCTTAATGGCGAATACTTCTTATATTCCAAAAGAAGAAGTCGATAGCCTACATAGATTAGATGATAACTATTACTATGCGAGAATATATGCGGCCAAGTATTGGAAACAGCATAATCTACTCCAAAAGTTTGGGGACTGGATAAATAGTTTCTATATTGAAAGTAGTGGCGTTCCTAGTGGCACAGAATCTTATAGTGGTGGTACTGAAACTCATACTGATCCAGTTACTTTAAAACTAGTCCCTTCTAAATATCAAAAACTATTTTTTGCTCACTATTTTTCACATGTATAAAAAAGCCGGTTTTTCACCGACTTTAGTTTAATAACGCAACATAGTCGCCTTATTTTTTCTTTTTGCTTGTTGATTTTGAACTTGAAGAAGTGGATTTCTTAACTTGCTTTTTCACTTGCTTCTTAACTAGTTGTTTTGCTTTCTTTCTTGCCTTTTTGCTTACTACAAGAATGATGATTATAATGGCAATGACAACAACTGCCGCAACAGCAATAATGATTATTGTTTTTGTATCAAGCTTGAAAGTTTTATCTTCGCTAATTGTGATAGGAATAATTCTTTCATATGCTTGTCCATAAACTGTACCTTTAATCTTTAGATTAGTGGTACCCGCTTTTAAACCTTTGATTGTTACTTCTTCACCAGAATTAGCACTTGCTTTACTGACTGCGGCGATACTTGTATCTTCGATTTCATAAGTAACCGCAGAATTATCTGGTGTGGTGACTTTAAATTTAGAATCACTTCCAGCAATGAATTCAACTTTATCAGTTGGTGTAACTAATGCCTCTTCTTTAGAAGGATAGCCAACAGTTAAATTGCAAGTAACTTTTATTTCGGATTCATCAATAGTAGCGGTTGCAGTAATAGTGGTGGAACCTTCTTTTAAAGCATTAATTGTGATTGCTTCTTTAGAAGCGGATGTAGCCTTAGATAGGGTTGCTACTGTTTCATCAGTGACTGTCCAAGTAATATCTGAATTATCTGTAGTTGTTGCTGTAATTGCATTTGTATATCCTGGCGCAATCTTCAGATTGGTGCTAGAAATTGTTAACTTCCCTGCTCCATTAATTGGATCACTTGCTGGATTAGCGGTGCTAGTTTTATCTTCTCCCCAAATGATATCTACCCACTCTGGGAAATCGATAAATGGGTTTCTGTTATTTGTGTAGTTATTATATAAAAGGTTATTTCTATGAATCTCAAAATCATCAACTGGATCAAGTTTATTCCATTCGAGTAAATCACTTAAAACACCTAATGAGAATGGTTTGTTCTTTTCACTTGTTCCAGTATTTAGGTTAATATTATTATCAAGTGTTAGATTTGGGTTATTTCCATCGATATTATTATCAGTACCTGAGATATTATTATATCTCGCTACCATATAGAATACCGCTCTAGCGATATCACCTTTATCACTATCTTGTGGTTCGAATACTGTACCACTTCCGACAGTTCTAGAAATACCTGATAAGTTATGAGATACATTGCTAAATCCTGCTTTTGATCCACAGTCTGTGTAAGACTTACTTGTATCTACATAACCATAATAGTCATTACTATGGATGTTGTTTGCGTAACCATTGCCAGCCCAAAGATGCATTGGATCGCCTCTTGCACCTCCAGAAGAATCACTGCCCTTAGTGTCAAAACCATGGCTTTTTGGCCAGATATGTTCTTGATTAATACCCCAAGTGTCGGTCTGTTTATGCGAACCCCATGCTGTAGTTTGATTATCTACGTCCCTATTTACATATAAAGCGTGCACATATGGATCATTAGGATGTGAGGCGTTTGTGCCATATGTATATCCAGTAATGATGTTTGTACTTGGATTGTATCCAGAGATTGCCGATGCAGGCGATTTAACCCAGTCTCTATCGATAATCTCATACATTTGCCAAATAGCAGTATTGCTATCATATGAATAATACTTTTGTCCATTTGATAATACTTCTTTTAGTTTGATTAATAGATTATCTCCTCTTAGACCATTCACATTTGTGTAGTAAGAACGGATATCACTAGCGGAAGTATCGTTTAAATCAATGGTGGTTGTTAATGAGTTAATCTTATATGCCTCAGCTTTATATTCTGGCTTATTGATTGATAACGCTAAAAAGCTAGGAGCGATAATTCCTAAAGCTGCAACCGGGATTAGTATATTTCTTTTCTTCATAAATTAGTCCCTTTTTCTAACTCCAACTTGAGCGGTGAAACTGGTCTTTCCTTCGACTTCTCCTCTGACTTCGAAGTCTTCTTTTCCGTCTTCAAAAATAGATACAGTTTGGCCCTCATTTATTTCCTTATCGTAATTAATTAATATGGATTCTACCTGGAATTCGTCATAGAATTCTTTATTTTTTGTATCAATTATGAAGTCAATATAGCTGACATTATTCATATGTCCATTGAGGTCGATGTTGCAATATCTAACCTTACGATCTTCGAATTTAGGAAGGTCTTTAAATTCAATTCTTTCTGGGAGAGGAATATCGTCTTTTGAACTCTCACCTTTAAACACTCTACCTTCGAAAGGTTTAACGATGACGTGTCTAGTGGTCATATCCACTAAAACCCAGACTGAACTACCAGCGATTAATAGGTTTCCTTTCCTATCATAGATTTGATAAAACCTTGGGAATAAAAATCTATTAACTTCACCAGGATGGGTGGTGACTACTATTTCATCATTCATTTTTGGATATTTATAGATGTTAACTTGCATTTTGACTAAAACCCAACAAACGCCATGATCAATCGTATCCTTTTTACCAATATTTAGGATTTCGGAATGATTAGTGCTGACCATCTGCATGAACTTAAAAATACTTGATACTTTTAAGTTGAGATGGTTATCAACATCAATAGAGGTGACTAATACTTTTTCTTTGTACATTTTTGCTATCCTCCTAATAAAATAATGATAACTCTTTTGCGCGCAAAATAAAAGAAAGGGATGAAAAATTCATCCCTATGCTTTTTCAGCGTGTCTTCTTTCAAATGGTGAATCCTTATAAAAGTCGGCTTTATCTTTATACATCATTTGCTCTGATTCTTTTATTAATTCGGATACAGGTGCTTTATTTGGAATGGTTAAATCAGCTATATGGTTCTTACTTGCCTCATATCTGACAGTTTTCATGACTTTGATTGCCTCAAGAGGTAAATTTAAGGGTCAAGCTAAACTACCATTAATCAGTGCTTTTATTTTCTTCCCTTTATTCATTTTGCTTCAAGTTACATTAGATATCGTTTCATTATTTATTCGCGAAGTAAAATGGAGAAAAATTCCTCACGGAGTTAACCAAAAGAAATAATATTTTGCTTTTATTAACCGCTGGTAGTCCCAAGCTTCGCCATTTAAAGGAACATTATGATTCTAACTGTTCCTCGTACCATATAAAAAATAAAAATGGTTTTAAATATGAAAAACACGCACTTTCTC
>JAILBR010000067.1 GCA_024680795.1 Bacilli bacterium
AAAAAAGGCTATGAAGATAATCAGAAGACGCGTGTCTTAATTGAAGCCTTAAAGCAAGAAAACATAAAAGAATTTATTAAAACCAAGTTTGGAGAATCAGTTCTCTATTTGCTCTAATTTATTATTTGTCTTAACTCAATATATTGATTTAAGTCTAATAATACATACGAAAAACGACACTTTTACCCCAGAAAATGGGGCTTTTTGTCGTCTATACTCATTATTTAAATAATCAGTATAGGTAAAATCGACATCATTTATTAAGGACAAAGTCCTTGAAAGGAATTATATGTTTGAAAAAGTCAATCCTTCTCATCCTGATAAAATAGCAGATCGCATTGCTGGAGCGATTGTGGATCTCGCTTATTCAAAAGATGAAAATCCAAAAATTGCCGTTGAGATTCTTCTTGGCCATGGCATAGTTAACGTTATTATCGAATCAAATATCCGATTCAGACATAAAGATATAAAGCCAATTGCTAAAAGAATCGCAAATATCGAAAAGGTCAATTTAATCTATGTTCCTCAAGACACACGTCTCGCAAATAACCAAAAAGGCAAAGTGAGATGTGGCGATAATGGAATATTTAAGGGTCTACCGATTACTGGGGAGGAATTCGCTCTCACATTATTCGCGAAAGCTTTTTATAAGAAATATCCATATGACGGCAAATTCATAGTCGATAAGAAAACCGGTAGATTTATTGTCTGCCAAAGCAATATCGACTCTAATAAATTCAAGATTCTTCATAGCCTAATGGAAATAAATCCTATTGGCGATTGGACTGGAGGCAGCGATGTAGACAGTGGTGCTACTAACCGTAAGCTTGGCTCTGATATGGGCTTTGCTGTTACTGGTGGTGGATTACATGGTAAAGACCTCAGCAAAGCTGATGTGTCCATTAACATCTACGCTCATTTAAAAGCCCAAGAAACCGGAAGACCTGTTGAAATCAGCTGTGGCATTGGTGATGAAACAGTTGATGGCAAACCTTATGAAGAGATTGTTAAAATTGCCAGAAACTACATTAAAAAGATCGGCGGCTTTGAGAAGTTTGCCGAGTGGGGTTTAATTCGCTAATGGGGAGCTGGTACAAGAAGTCAACGTCTCATAAGCCTTTAAAGCTTGAACGATTTTATAAAAGCGATAGGTGGCACGCTGCTAGAAGAGAAGTCATCATTCGCGACAAAGGACTCTGTGTCATGTGCGGAAAGCCAGGCACTCAAGTCCATCATAAGATTCATCTCACCATTCAAAACGTAGATGATCCTAACGTTGCTACCAATCCTGATAACTTAATTCTTCTTTGTGACTACTGTCATAACGAAGTCCATCATCGAGTTGGAAAGCATCAACCTTATGTTTTTGATAAGGATGGTAACTTAGTTAGTAAAAAATAATTTTACCCGCCCCCCGGTCGATATCACTTTGTGATTTGGCAGTACCGATGCGCCGAACCTCAGAAATACGCGAGGCCTAAAATTTCAAAAAAGCCTAATTTCTGGGGAGCAAAATTCTAGGAGGGAACATGAATAAGAACGTAAAGAAAGAATACGAAAGACTAAAGTCCCTCTTTAAAGATGTGGATGCAAAGAAAGCTGAACTAGTCGATGAGCTGCTTAAGAAAGCGGCTTTTTTAAAGGTTCAATTAGATGAGTTAGAAAAAGACATAGATGAATTTGGAGCGACACTACATTTCTCTGATGGAAGTAGTAAACAGTCATCTTCATATAAATCTTTCTTATCTAGTGTTGGAACTTATCAAGCAATCATTAAAACCTTAAATAGCATCTTAGGAACAGACATCAAAGATGACGATGACGAATTCGATGAATTTATAAAGAAAGCGAAAGGAGTGTAATATGGCATTTGAAATTACCATTAATGTAAAACGAAATGGCAAACTTGAATTAAGTGAAGAGCCATTTGAAATATCGGTCTATAGAGAATCTAAAAGAGTAAAACTCTTATTTGAAGTAGATTCCGGAATCGATAGTACTTATCATTACTTGAAATTCACTCATAAGAAAGCGACTTATCTTTATCGAGTTCACAACAATGAATTTGAAATCCCTAAAGCCATTACAGCTTATGAAGGAGCGTGGGAGATGTCTTTTATCGCTTGTGATGAAGTTGCTAATAGTGACTCAACAATTACCGCGAATTA
>JAILBR010000072.1 GCA_024680795.1 Bacilli bacterium
GTCGTCAAGTCCATAACGGAGTCTTAAGACTCTTTCTTCTCTATCTGTTAAATCCTTCAAGATAGCGTTAAGTTCCTCTTTGAGAAGTTGTTTTGTTGTATAGTCAACAGGTGATTCATTATCTTTATCTTCGATAAAATCGCCTAAGTGAGAATCATCTTCTTCACCGATTGGGGTTTCTAAAGACACTGGTTCAAGAGCGATACGTTGGATTTCTCTAATTCTTTTTGGAGTGAGTTCTCCACCCATAGCTTCAGAAATTTCTTCTGCTGTTGGTTCTCTTCCGAGTTCTTGAACGAGTTGTCTTTGCACTCTTGTCATCTTGTTGATAGTCTCAACCATGTGGACAGGAATACGAATGGTTCTTGCTTGGTCAGCAATAGCACGAGTGATGGCTTGTCTAATCCACCATGTCGCATAAGTTGAAAACTTAAATCCTTTTGTGTAGTCGAATTTATCGACAGCTTTCATAAGACCTAAGTTACCTTCTTGAATAAGGTCGAGGAAAAGCATACCACGGCCAACATAGTGTTTAGCGATATTAACAACTAAACGTAAGTTAGCGTTGATCAGTCTTTGCTTAGCTTCTTCGTCACCTTCCAAAATCTTAGCAGCAAGGATTGGTTCTTCTTCTGGCTTTAAAAGTTCGAATTTACCGATTTCTTTAAGATACATCTTAACAGAGTCGTTAACTTTGACTTCACCAGATAAAGTAGTGTCTAAATGGTCAATATCGAAATCGAGGTCTTCTTCATCTTCTTGATCATCGAGTTCTTCGCCAAAAAACTCATCATCATCGACATCAGCTTCTAATTTACTTTCATCAAATTCGATGTCGTCGTCATGTTCATCCATATCTTCATCATCATCACTGATAACTTCGATATTTTGTTTGTGGAAATATTCAATTAAATCTTCGATGACGTCATCTTCGAGCTCATAATTGTTTAAAGCATCATAGATGTCACCTTGTTCGATTGTTCCACCATTGGCTTTGGCTTTTTTGACTAATTTTGCTTCAATCTCGGCTAAAGTAGCGAGTGTTTCGTTGTCACGTTTCTTTTTAGAAACAGTCTTAGCTTCCGCTGTTTTGTCTTTTGGCTTTCTTCCCATTTTTTAATCCTCCAAATATATATTCACTAATGTTTTTTACTTTTTCATCGCTTTGCGGCGATTATAATCTGCAATGATTCTAGCTTTTTCCAATTCATCTTTCCCCTTCAATGAATCGTTTAAGCTGTCCTCTTCATTAATTCTTCGTTTTTCTTCATCGATTGTATCGCAGATGTTGATTAATAACTCATCTGTACAGTCCGTAGGATGGAAATCTTCCTCTGCAATATCGGTCACTTCGATGACAATCTCATCTTTATTCTCTTCATCGCTTACTTCAATCTCACTAAGTAACCCACTCAAATCCAAATTATGGTACTTTTCGTTATAAGCGATGAGGTAATTGGCAATCTTGCGGTAGATATCATCGTAGAATACCCCAACTCTTTGCTCATAATAGGCGATTGCAAGCTCGTGGCCCATCATTTGGTATAAAAGCTCACGCTCTGCAGTTACGAGCCTCTCAAGGGCTTTTCTTTCAGGATGAAATTCTCTCATTCTCTTACTGATGAACTGAGTATCACTGCCATGCAGACGATATTCTTCCACCAGTTTACGGATTGAATCGATTTCAAATCCTGTAATTCTTTCTAACTTTCTTAAATAAGAATCTAATTCTAGTTGACTATTTATTCTCGCTAAGACTGGAATGAAATCTTTAACCAATTTCTTCTTTTCTTCAACAGTTGTTAACGGATTGCTTCTTAAATAGTAATTAAGAGCGAAGTCAACTCTTGAGATTAATTTATTTAAGTATGCTTCTAAAGCTTCTTTGCCGTCCTGATTTAATATTTCGTCAGGATCTTTGCTACTACCTTGATTATCAACAACCATGAAGTTCACACCATTTTTAGCAAATTGATTCGATATCTTCATCATCGCTGATTGACCAGGTAAGTCACCATCTAGGCATAGCCTAACTTGAACATTTAAGCTTCTTAATAAGGAGATATGTTCATTTGTTAAGGCTGTTCCCATGATTGCCACTGCTGCATCAATTCCGATTCTTGATAAAGCAAATACATCCATGAATCCTTCGCATACATATATGTATCCTTTGTGTCTAGCTACATCTTTAGCGATGTGATAGTTATATAAGACATTAGTCTTGTGGAACAAGTATGTCTCAGGAGTATTCATATATTTAGCTTCATCGCCAGGACGAATTCTCCTAGCTGAGAAGCCGATAACATTTCCATCAGCGTCGCAGATTGGGAATGTCACTCTTCCTTCGTTCATATCGGCGTAGTTACCAGGTGAGAGCATCTTAGCAATGCCGGTATCTTCGATAGTCTTTATAGAATGTCCCTTCTTCTGCAAGAAGTTGATTGTGCTTTTCCCATCTTTATATGCATAACCTAACTTATATTTGCTACGCATAGATGCATCTAGGTGTCTAGATTCAAGATAATCGAGACCATCTTTTCCTTCAGGAGCACCTAGCGCAAATTGATAATATAGGTTTAAGTCATATAGGCACTTAAGAATCGCTTCTCTTCTTTCATCAGTAGGCTTCTTTTCCTTAAAGGAATCTAAACCTTCTGGATGATATCCCGCTAAGTCAGCAACCTTTCTAACTGCTTCTATATATGTGCAGTGTTCGTATTTCTGAACGAACGATATCGCATTACCACCTGTATTGCAGACAAAGCATTTAAAGAATTGTCGATCAGGTGAAACGGATAAGGATGGATTTGTGTCATCGTGAAAAGGACATATCGCTTTATAGTCTTTTCCTTTTTTGACTAGAGGCAAATATGAACCGACAATTTTAACGATGTCGGCGTGTTTCAATACTTCTTGTGTAATTTCCTTTAAATATGACATATAACTGTGTTATTTATTACTAATTTATTACTAATTTAATACTAGAAGAATGTTTTTTCAGTTAAGTATTCAACTAGCTTATCGATAGGTAGTCTGACTTGTGCCATACTATCTCTTTCTCTGATAGTTACTGCATTATCTTCTTCAACAGTTTGGAAGTCGACAGTAATACAGAATGGAGTTCCAATCGCATCTTGTCTACGATATCTCTTGCCAATACTACCGGTCTCATCATATTGAACTGGTAAGTATTTACATAATAATTCGTAAACTTCTTTAGCTTTTGGTTCAAGCTTCTTGCTTAATGGCAAGATAGCAGCTTTAACAGGCGCCACTGCTGGATTTAAGTGCAAGACGATACGTGTTTCGCCATTATCTAACACTTCTTCATCATAAGCATCACAAAGGGTCATAAGAACAAGTCTATCTAGACCAACCGAAGGTTCGATACAATATGGAACATATCTTTCGTTAGTTTCTGGGTCTAAATAATCTAGGGCTTCTCCACTATAATTTGCGTGGCGTTTTAAATCGTAATCAGTACGATCAGCGATGCCCCAGACTTCGCCCCATCCAAATGGGAATAAATATTCGATATCGGTTGTTGCTTTGCTATAGAAAGCAAGTTCTTCTGGATCGTGATCACGATATCTTAAATTTTCTTCTTTGATTCCTAAATGTTCGACGAATTCTAAACATTTTTGTTTCCAATGTGCGAACCATTCTAAATCTTGACCTGGCTTACAGAAGAATTCCATTTCCATTTGATCAAATTCACGGGTTCTAAATGTCATTTGCCCTGGAGTGATTTCATTTCTAAATGCTTTACCAACATTGCAAATACCTATAGGTAATTTTCTTCTTGTGGTTCTAATTACATTTTTGAAGTTAACAAACACGCCTTGAGCGGTTTCTGGTCTTAAATAGACAACTGATTTACTATCTTCAGTAACACCGACATGAGTTTTGAACATCATATTGAATTGTCTAATATCTGTGAAGTCTTCGCTTCCGCAGTTTGGACATTTAACATGATTTTGATGGATAAAATCCATCATTTGTTCATTTGTCATCGCTGTGACGTTTGCGTCAGGGAATTCTGATTCGATTAATTGGTCAGCTCTGAAACGTTGTTTGCAGTGTTTACAGTCGATTAAAGGATCATTAAATGTTTGGACGTGTCCTGTTGCTTCCCAAACTTTTGGATTCATTAAAATAGCTGCATCAATACCAACATTTGTGGGGCTTTCTTGAACAAATTTCTTCCACCACATCTTTTTAATATTGTTTTTGATTTCACTTCCTAATGGACCATAGTCCCATGTATTTGATAAGCCACCATAAATCTCACTACCTTGGAAATAAAATCCTGATGTGATGAAGTGACTACATACTTTGTCAAAACTAAATTTTCCCATTTTTATATATTCCCCCTTAAAAACAATATGCGAAAAAAATTATCCTCATAATTATGCATATTGTCAACCCACTATGAGTGTATTTTATAATCTATTGATAATTTTATCAATGGCTTCGATGTATACTCCGATGCCATCTTTTATATATTCATTAAAATTAATGAATACAGTTTTTATATTTTCTTTTTTTAATCCATCAAATTTATCTTTATCAAAGAAATATGAGTCAGTTTTAAACACATATCTTACTAATTTCATTTGAGCTGGATTTAAATGTATAGACATTTCTGGCTGTAAACAGCTTCGACAAATAAAGCCGCCTTCATTAAATGAAAATGCGACAATGTCATCCTTATTATCGCAAAATACGCAGTGATCAACTTCTAATCCGCTTCCCACTGCTTGAATAGCTTTAGCTAAGAATATAAGTTGATAGAACGGTCTAGATAATTCTGCACTTCGATCTGCTTTTAAAAACTTCTCTATTTCATGGAATAATAAGTGTTTTTCAGTATCAGGAAACATCTTATTAATAATTTCCATGACAAAGTCGATGTCAACCATGGTATCGAAAGAAGCATCACTCACCAAAGGTGAAGATAATAGTTTTGCTTCTTTTAAAATCTGATGCCTATATCTAATATTTTCTACCCAATTCACATCAGCGGTAACTAAAGGCGTCTTTAGCCAAACAAAAGCACTATTAGGGTTTAATGCCCCACGCACTTTAAAACTGATAGGGCCATCTTCACTGATGGCGTTCACGATTATGTCTTTTTCTTTATAATCGGAATATCCAATTACAATTATTTTCATTGTTGTTTTTTTGCTTTATATCCGTATTTTTCTAATAAATCTTCGTCGTTTCTCCAATCTTCTTGGACTTTAACGCGAAGTTCAAGGTAAACATGTTTACCTAAGTATCTTTCAATGTCCATTCTGGCTTTTTGACCAATCAATTTGATCCTTTTAGCGCCAGCACCGATAACGATACCTTTTTGCGAATCTTTTTCTACGATAATTGTTGCTAAAATATGCGCTTCTTTTTTAGTGTGTTCAATATTATTGACATATATAGCGATTGAATGTGGAACTTCTTCTTTTAAAATCTTTAAAACTTTTTCTCTGATGATTTCTTTGATTTGGAAGACCTCATCTTTATCAGTTACCATATCAACTGGATAATATTCTGGTCCTTCAGGAAGGAAATCTGTGATTGTCTTGATTAGTAAATCAAGGTTGAACTTTTCTTTTGCAACAGTTTCAATGATTACTGCTTCTGGCAAAAGTTCATGATATTTATCTTTTAATACTTGCACTTCAGTAATTCTAGCTTCATCTATCTTATTTAAGACGATAATGAGTGGGACATTTTTAATATCGAGATGTTCTAAAAGATATTCATCGCCCTCTCCAAAGCTTTTTGAAGCATCAACAACTAAAATATTAACGTCGACATCATGAGCGGTAGAATAGGCCATATTGTTCATTTCTTGGCCAAGTTTAGCGTGAGGCTTATGGATTCCTGGAGTGTCGATGAAAATAATCTGCACATCATCTCCATGATAAATACCACGAATCACATTACGTGTCGTTTGGCTCTTATCAGTGACAATACTGACTTTTTTATTGATGATACCATTTAAAATGGTACTCTTACCGACATTTGGACGGCCTAAGATAGAAACGAATCCCGATTTCATTATTTCAAATCTTCTCCACTAAAAGCGAATGGAAGCAATTCTTCAATATTGGTCTCTTTTTCTTTTCCATTTAAGCTCACCATATATATAGGAGCGTTTTTAGGGAAAAGTTCACTGATGACTTGACGGCACGCTCCACAAGGAGAACATGGCTCATCAGTATCAGCGATTAAGGCTAATGCGACTAAGTCATCTTTTTTATAGCCATGCATATATGCATTATATAATGCATTTCTTTCAGCACACATACATAATGGATAAGCAGAATTTTCGATGTTAGCGCCTTCAAATACTTGACCATCTTTAGTTAAAACCGCCGCTCCAACTGCGAAATGGCTATAAGGCGAATAAGATAATCCTCTAGCATCTTTGGCTTTTTTAATAAGTTCGGCTTTGTTCATCTTTCTGCTCCTTTGATTTGACTTAAAATCTCTTCTTGAAGTGAAAACATCACTTCTTCCTCTTCCTTATTCATATGGTCATACCCGAGAAGGTGTAATAGACCATGGGTGAATAAAAATAATAACTCTCTATTTAACGAATGACCATATTCTTTTGCTTGTTCTTTGGCTTTTTCTAAAGAAATATAGATATCACCTAACGCTACTACGTTATTTGAATGCATGATTTGATCGCGATTTTTTTCTCCATCTAAAAAAGCGAAACTAATCACATCAGTGGGTCGATCAATATTTCTATATTGACGATTAATCTCATGAATATATTCGTTATCAACGATACTGACCGAGATAATTGGAGAAAATGAAAGTTTTAAATGTTTAAGAGTCACATCCACTATTTCGGAATATTTTTCTTCGTATTCATTACATTCTTCAAAGTTTGAAGTAAAATCTAATTCAATCATCTTAAATATTTTATCATAGATAAGATAATTTACAAACGCACCATTATTTTTTGTTGATATTTTTTAGCTTACTCTTCAATTTTCAGCGAATTAATCAGCTTATTTAAATAATTATCGTAATCTTCTTCTTGCTTATTAAACGAGAATACTTTTATAAAGTTGCTCTTTAAAAAGAGAATGATGCATAGATAGAACACAACATAAGTGACACTGACGACTTGTGATAACGCCATTACTAAAATCGTGGCTACCAAAAAGATAGCGACTCCTAAATATGTAAAGACAGTTTTAACAATTCCTAAGTGATAAGCCTTTTCTCTGGCTTCTTGGGAATAATGATAATATTCATCATCATTTTCACAAAGTGAAATCTTCTTTTCATCTTCAATAATTTCTTTAGCCCTCATCTCAATAAATGGTTCAAAGACAAACGCTTCAAAAATGGAGTAGCCAAACGCTAACGCGATATATACAAGGTTAATTGTCCCATTTAATATCAAAATGATAATGATAAAAATAGCAATCAACATCGTATAGATAATATTTGGGGTTTTAGTTAAAGCTGCCTTTCGATAACGCTCTATATTTGAATATAATTCATAATATTTTTCCTTAGTGATATCTAGTGAGTAGCTATTGATTTCTGCATCCATCCTGCGCATTGCTCCTACAAGATTTTCTCTAAATACAAGTTCAAAGACCACAAACAAAGAAAATAGAGCAATCGGAATAAAGATTAAAGCATCTTTACTAATAAAGTAAGTACCAGCCAAAAGGGATACACCACTTAAAATCTGCCATAAAGGTAAAGTAACCTTGTCTTTTTTGGCAATGAATGTTGGAGGAACAAATGGACAACTAGATTTCATATAGTTTTTCACTATAAGCGCTTTGTTGGTCCAAACTTCTTCAAATTCTCTAAGTCCAATTTTCCTTTTTCCTACTGCTGGATCATAAACTAACACGTATTTCTTCGTTGCTTTTAGTAATAAAACGCAATGGAAGGCTTTTTCCGAGACTTTTATCGTGACAATGAATGGAAACTTGTCAGATTTTGTAAGCTCGCCCACGCTTTCGATTTGCACGCCTAAAAGAGTCATGTTAAAAGATTCGGCTAAAATCATTAACTCTTTAAAGGAATAATTGCGATCTTCATGTTTGAGAAATAAATAATTCTTGTCTTTGTGATAATTGGCGAGCATCATCGCTAAACATGTAAACGCACAATCATGCTTGCCACTTTGGGATATAAAGTACATCTAACCTCCTACTGGACATTTTGTCCTTCTATTAAACTAGTAGGGGCTTTTTTCGATTTTATGACCAAAATTTTAAAAATTTTTTTAGATAAAAAGAAAAGACCCTTATGGGTCTTATTTTTTGAACATTTTTTTGAATTTTTCAAAGGCTGTCTCTTTATCCGTGGCCTTCTTATAATCTTCCAATGCCTCTTTTTGCTTTCTATTAAGCGAAGTTGGAATCTTAATTTGTAGATGTATATATTGATCTCCAGGTTTCTTGGTTCTTAAATCTTGAATACCTTTGCCTTTGAGTTTTAATACAGTTCCCACTTGTGTACCAGCTGGGATGGAAATTAGTTCACTTCCATAAACGGTTGGAACTTCAATCTTGCTACCTAAGATAGCGTCGACAAAGTCGATTGGTATATCGAGATGGATATCATTGCCATCACGGTTGAAATATGGATGTGGCTTCACATTGATTTCGATATATAAATCACCATGTGGACCACCGTTATAACCAACACCACCCATGCCTTGTGCACGAATTTGTTGTCCGTTATTGATGCCAGCAGGAATATGGATTTTAATCGTCTTTTTAATATGTTTATAACCAACGCCACCACATTCGCTACATTTCTTAGAAATGTTCTTACCTTTTCCACGACAGTCAGGACATGTTTCTTGCACATTCGCATATCCAAATATCACTTGTTTACGGCGGTTGACATAACCTCTACCACCACAGGTGTTACATGTTTTGACATCGTTAGGTGAATCGGCTCCACTGCCGTGACAGTGTGGACAATCTTCATCGTAATCGAATGAGACATCTTGATCTTTTCCGTTAACGACATCCATAAAATCGACTTTTAGTCGCATTAAGACATCATTACCTTTTTGTGGCCCAAAGTTAGATGAACTACGTTGTTGGCCACCGAATCCTCCTCCAAAGAAGGATCCAAATATATCGCCTAGATCGAAATCAAAACCAGCATCACCAAAGCCGCCAAATCCACCTTGGCCAGCATTTGGACCACCTTGTTCAAAGGCAGCGTGGCCAAATCGATCATAAGCAGAACGTTTTTGGTCGTCAAATAAGACATCATAGGCTTCTTGGACTTCTTTGAATTTAGCTTCATCCCCTGTTTCTTTGTTATCAGGGTGATATTTCTTGGCTAATTTACGATAAGCAGACTTGATCTCATCTTTACTAGCGGTCTTAGAGACGCCTAATACCTCGTAATAATCTCTTTTGGTTGCCATTTTTATCCCTTTCTATAAGATAGACCGAAAGGGGCATATAGCCCCAATCGGAGATAGTTTAATTATAATTAAGCTTTGAAGTCGCCATCGACAACGTCATCAGCAGAGCTACCTGGTGTACCATTATTTTGTCCACCATTATTAGCGCCTCCTTGTTGTTGTGACATGAATTGAGCGGCTTGTTCGAGTTCACCAATACGTCTTCTTAAAGTTTCGATATCGTTATTATCTAACGCAGTCTTTAATTCATCACGTAATTGTTGAGTTTGAGCTTTTTGCGCTTCGTCCATTGTGTCACCTTTTTCTCTTAAGGCGTTATCAATGTCGTTGATAAAGCTTTCAGCTTTGTTCTTGAGTTCACTCTCTTCTTTTCTCTTGGCGTCAGCTTCAGCGTTTTCTTCTGCTTCTCTAACCATTCTATCGATATCAGCTTTAGATAAACCATTAGAACCAGTGATAGTAATTTGTTGTTCTTGTTGAGTATCTAAGTCTTTTGCGGATACCTTAACGATGCCGTTAACGTCGATAGAGAATGTAACTTCGATTCTTGGTTCACCACGTCTAGCTGGTTTAATACCAGTTAATTGGAAGTGACCTAAGAGTTTGTTATCATGTGCCATTGGTCTTTCGCCTTGGTAAACCATGATGTCGACTGCTGGTTGATTATCTGCTGCAGTTGAGAAGATTTGTGATTGAGTGGTTGGAATAGTTGTATTTCTCTTGATTAATGGAGTTAAGACACCACCGAGAGTTTCGATACCTAATGTTAATGGAGTAACATCGAGTAAGACAACATCTTTGACATCACCACTAACCACACCACCTTGGTAAGCAGCACCGATTGAAACTGCTTCATCTGGGTTGACGGATAAGTTAGGTGTTTTGCCTGCTAACTGTTTGACTAATTCTTGAACAGCTGGCATACGGATAGAACCACCGATTAATAAGACTTGATCGAGTTCGCTAGCTTTCATACCAGCATCGCTTAATGCACGTCTAACTGGTTCTTCACATCTCTTTAAGAGATGTCTAGTGATATCTTGGAACTTCGCACGAGTTAATGTATGTTCGAAATTGACAGGTCCATTAGCGGTCATAGAGATGAATGGTAAGGAGATAACTGTTTCTAAGGAACTAGATAATTCAATCTTTGCTTTTTCAGCAGCTTCCTTAATTCTTTGTAAACTACCCTTATCAGAAATATCGACGCCTGTTTCAATCTTGATTTGGGCTTTGATATAATCTGCAACGACTTGATCCCAGTCATCACCGCCTAAACGGTTATCTCCAGCGGTAGAAACGACTTCGAATGTGCCGTCACCGATATCAAGGATAGAGACATCGAATGTACCACCACCTAAGTCAAAGACTAAGATTTTTTCTGATTTTTCACTTTCTAGTCCATATGCAAGAGCAGCAGCGGTTGGTTCGTTAATAATACGAACGACATCGAGTCCAGCGATTTGACCAGCATCTTTAGTGGCTTGTCTTTGTGCATCGTTGAAGTAAGCAGGAACAGTAATAACTGCTTTTTCGACTTTTTGACCGATATTTGCTTCGGCATATTTCTTCATGTAAGCAAGAATCTTTGCGGAGATTTCTTGTGGAGTGAAGTCCTTATTAATGCAATTAATATGAACTTTTTCACTTGTGCCCATTTTTCTTTTGATGGAGCTTACTGTATCTGGGTTAGTGACGGCTTGTCTTTTTGCTGCGTTGCCGACGATTTCTTCCCCATTTGCTTTAAAGCAAACAATACTTGGAGTGGTCATTGTGCCTTCTGGTGAAGGGATAACTTTCACTGTACCATCTGCTTGTAAATATGAAACGACTGAGTTAGTTGTTCCAAGGTCAATACCTAAGATAATTTCTTTTGCCATAATTTATTTCCTCCTATGCATCTAGTTTTTCTTCTTCTTCATTTTGTTCGGGTTCAGTTTCTTCGACTTTTTCTTCTTTTTTAGTCACGCTGACCTGGACATTTGCGGGTCTCACGATTCGATCGTGAAGTTTATAACCTTTGTTATAGACTTTAGTGATGATATTATCTTCTCCTTCAACGGTATCCACCGCTTGCATCACACTGCTATCGAACTTTTGCCCGACTTCTGGAGTGATTTCTGTCACTCCTTCGTTTTCTAATACCGCTACCAAGTTACGGTAGATATATTGGAATCCGATTAAGTAATTTTTTAAGGCTGGATCAGTTGGCTCATTAGCCAGTGCCATATAGAAGCTATCGAGTACTGGAAGTAATTCATCGATGAATCCTTCTGAACGATACCTGAGCGCTTCGCGATGTTCTTTCTCAAGATTATTTCTTAAGTTTTTTGTATCAGCGTAGGCTCGATAATATTCGTTTTTCCAGTGTTCAACATCCGCTAAGAGCTTTTCGTTTTCTTCCTGAAGAGCCTCTAATTCGCTTTCGAGTTTTTCACTCCTTTTTTGTTCTTTCTTTTCTTCTTTAGTTGGCTTCTCCGCCATTTGAATCGCCTCCCTCTCCGAAATAGTTATTTAATTCATTAATCAAGTATTCAATCGCGGCTAAGGCACGGTCGTAATCCATTCTTTTTGGTCCGACCAGAGAAATCATATTTTCTCCTTCGTTACCAACACGGATTTTCGCTGTGACTAGGGCAACATCTGGGTTACCTTCGATATCACCGATTTTGACGATGAAGTCTTCATTAGAAGACGCTAACTCATCATCAACGTTTTTGAATACTGATTGGTTTTCAAGTAATTTCATTACTCTTAATAAGGCATCCGCATCGTTTTTGAATTCTGGATGATTGAATAATTCATCTTTTCCATATAACGCCATACGGTCACTTGCAAATCTGAGCAATGTTTCAAGCATAGCTTGATAGATGACATCATGACTAACAACGTAATCTTGAATGATTGGTTTGATTGATTCCATCTTATCGACGAGATCAGGGATTGGTGTGCCAGTTAATCTTTCATTTAAGATATCGACACATTTGATGATGTCTTCGGCCTTCATCCCTTGAGGAATGATGAATGTTTTATTTTCAACATATCCTTTATCAGTTACGAAGATTGCGGTCATCGTGTTATCACCTAATGGAATGAGTTGCACTCTTGCGAGGCATTCACTCTTTTCGTCTGGTCCCATGACTACACTGACGAGGTTAGTCATATGAGAGATGATTTCACAGCTTTGCTTGATGATTTCTTCGATACTTTGTAACTTTTGATTTAAGACGGTTTGAAGTGAATATTTCAAGGTCTCATCAACAGTTTTATCTCTGAGATATTCGCAATAATATTTATAACCTTTACTAGAAGGAACTCTTCCCGCTGAGGTATGTGGCTTTTCGATTAAGCCCATTTTCTCTAATGCGTACATCTCATTACGTATCGTGGCGCTACTATAGGGAAGATTGTATTCTTCAATCAAAGTTTGACTACCAACTGGTTGGGCATGCTTAATAAAGTATTCAACAATCAGTTTTAAGATTGTGTCACTTCTTGATAATCCCATAATCGCACCTCCTTTTTAGCACTCTTACTCTCAAGTTGCTAATTATATTATAGCGAAAGAATTAGCACTGTCAACAAATAAGTGCTAAAATTCTTTTAAAATAATAAAATTATTTTCTATATCAGCTCTAATATGATTTTATCGAGAATCATCATCCCTTCAAAGGTAGCAATGAGGTGATTATTTTCGATATATAGGAGCTTATTTTGGATGAAATTATCGATGATGTCCTTATGCGATATATATAAATCCTTATTAAATATATTATTAAATTTAGCGAGGTCGATTCCTCTATTTGTCCTGAGGTTTAGGATTATTTGATATTCTTCTAAGTCTTTAAGAGTGACTTCTTCCACTTCTTTTTCATTAATACCTTTTAGATATTGATCAAGATTAGAAGTATTTTTATATCTGATGTTATCGATATATCCCGCGGCAGATAAACCCACTCCATAATATTGTTCATTATTCCAATAGACAAAATTGTGTTTACTCTCATAACCTTTTAAAGCAAAGTTTGATACTTCATATTGGATATAACCTTGTTTTAAAAGATGATGATGAACTAGTTCATATAATTCTCTAGATAAGTCATCTTCTGGCTCTTTTATTTTATCTAAATAAAATACTGTATGTGGGTGAACAGTTAACGAATAGGTGGAAATATGCTTTGGCTCTAAAGATAAAATATTATCTAAATCTTTCATAAGAAGGGTCTTAGAGACATGTGGTAAGCCTAAAATCAAATCGACGTTAAAGTTATCGATTCCCACTTTTTTGATGTTAGAAACCGCAACTTTGACATCATCAAATGTATGTTTTCTATTTATTGCTTTTAAAATGTTGTCGTCAGTAGATTCCACCCCTAAAGATATACGGTTAACCCCAAACTTTTTCATCATTTCTAGTTTTTTTAATGAAAGAGATTCTGGATTAGCTTCAAAAGTATATTCTTTAACATAACGAGAATATGGTTCAATAATTTCTAATAATATTAGAAATAAGTCGTCTTCTAAGGCGGTTGGAGTACCTCCTCCTACATAAATAGTCTTTAATTCATGGTTATCGACAACTTGGTTAAGTTCTTTTTTAAGTTCGACTAGGTATTTTTCTGCAAAGATACGAAAATACTGCAACTTTGTAAAGTCGCAGTAATCGCAAATTGCTTGGCAAAATGGAATATGGATATATAAAGAAGTAATCTTATTCTTCTTCATCCTTATAATCTTCGATCTCTTCAGCGGTTTTTTCATCGTCGACAGGCTTTAAAATACGATTCATTTCCTCTTCAACGATTTGTTCTTCTGTTGGTTTATTATCAATTTTGAGTTTTGGTCTGATATATAAACGAATCAAAAATGCGACGATAGCAAGGAACGCTGCTACACCGAGAACGATGAGAAATATCATTAAACCTTCATTCATATATTTTTACCTACTACTTTCTTTTTACAGGGGTATAAACAAACTTTTTACCATATTTGGTCTTTTTATAATACCCCAATTCTGCTAAATGGTCCATAGAAGTACGCGCAGTTTCATATACACACTTCAAAGCTTTCTTATATTGTTCGATTGTGTAATACATGCCAATCGTACAGTGTCTAGCGTAGAAATACGCTTCGCCTTTCTTTAGACGCACATCTAATTCTAGAAGATGTTGCTCTAATCTTCTAGCATCTTTTTCAT
>JAILBR010000006.1 GCA_024680795.1 Bacilli bacterium
TAAAGAAGGAATCTAATTGGTGTGGTATAGTCTTTTCTTTTTAAACCGATTTGGAAAAAGGCTCCGCCTATAATGGCGAGAACTCCATATCCTGGAATGGTGCCAATGGTTGAGAAGAAACGACCGAAATTATTATCTATATGAGCGATATTTTGACTTAATGATAAATCACAGAAAGAACCTAAAATAAATGTTAAAACGAATAAACCACATATAGCGTAGATATGTATTCTTGCTTTTTTCATATTCTTTCCTCCTTTTATTGATTATAGCAAAAAGCAACAAAAAAGGATATTCAATTGATATCCTTTTCTTTTTTGAAATAATTTATTATTCTTCGCCTTCCATGGCTTTAGAAACGATGGCACCGATGATGGATAATGTACTAGCGGCAATGATGGCGATAATAACGACGATGACAGTTTGATCCATTAATACTTTAGAACCACTACTAAGTTTTTCCATTCCCATCTTGTATAAGAAGTAACCACCGATGATGAAGATCAATGAAGAAAGATAGGAGAAAACGTGTGCTTTTGTGCCTTTTCTTTCCACGGTCTTATTAGAAATTCTAAAGAAAATGAATGGTTTATTAGCGAGATTAAGAACAGCGGTATAACACACTAGACCACCAGAAATCACAAAGATGGCGGTAGCCACATCAGGTGCTGTTCCACTACCACTTTGAGCGTCAGCGATGAGTTGATCAGAATAATTCAAAGCAAAACGAATTGGGTTATCTAGATAACCATCCACGGTGATGAATTTTTGCATAATGAGGAAGGTTGCTACAAACATAGCAATAGAAGCAAGACCTTTTAATATTGAACTTAATACGGCGGAGAAACCAAAACCGGTGTTAATAATGGCTTTACGAACAACGAGAATAATTAAGCCAACCGCTGGGGCGTAAAGCATTAAGGATGGTAAGAAGCCATTACCAGTAACCACTTTGTATTCAAAGAAGCATGATAATGTAGCAGCAAAATATAAAGAGAGACCAAAGACAGTTGCAAATGGTTTAGCTTCCATCTTTTTCTTTTGTGTTAATCCTCTAATTGCGTTAATTAAGCAAGCAATGACGCCAAAGCCACAGCCAATTAAAGCCACGAAATAGCCTATGCAAACGAACAAGAGGTAGTATGAGTCATAAATTGATGGAGCGCCATCAGATATATGTTGGAAGTAATTTGTCATGTATTCGATGAAACCATTCATCGATGCATCATACATACCAACAGGGAGTTTCATTAAAACAAGACTGAGGACACATCCAATAGAGAGCACTAAAAGAAGTGGTCCAAAAAGCATATCAAGTTTAAAAGTTTTTTGTTCCATAATGATTTTTCTCTTTCACTAATTAAAGATATTTTATCTATTTAATTAGATTGTTGCAATATTAGGAAAATAAGCAAAAGAAAAGGTCCTTTATAGGACCTTCTTGATGATATACACACGGGCAATTAGTTAATCGCGATGTATTTTGGCTCACTTTTCTGTTCCACGACTTTCTTCACTGTTAAGTAAAGAACACCGTTATTCATTGAAGCTGTAATGTCATCATATTTGACATAATCGCCGACGTAATAGGAACGAGAGAAACGACCTTCATTTCTTTCACGATATAAGTATTTTTCTTTTTCTTTTACTTCGTTAACGATAGAAGCCTCAATGTTGAGATAACCATCTCTTAAGGAAATCTTAACGTTTTCCTTTTCCACTCCTGGAACGTTGATACGGAGTTCATAATGATCTTCTTTCTCCACGATGTCTGTCTTCATCATGTTGTGATAGGCATCTTCAGTTTTGGTTGGGAAGAATAAATCGAAGAATGGATCATAATTTGTCATATAGTTTTTCATAAAAAGTACCTCCTTGACAATTATTAGCACTCTCACTCTTTGACTGCTAACACCTATTATTGTAATCATTTTTAGCACTCTGTCAAGTAGTCTGCTAAAAATTTATAAAAGAAAATATTTAATCATTTATGATTAGAGTTTTACAGAATATAAGAAAAAAGCCAATTTTACTTGGCTTCTTTGCTATGCTCTTTCATCAAATGTTTGCGTTTATACATCGCATCATCTGCACGTTTGAACACGTCATCAACGGTCTTATCAAGCTTAGGATTATAGAGTGCATAACCGATAGCAGCGGACACTCTTTCAAGTTGATCTAATTCATCATCTTCGTTGAGTTCTTCAATCTTCACATTGAATTCGTTGACGAGTTTCTTAATGCGTTTATAGTCTCTATTTTGTAATAAGACAACGAACTCATCACCACCGACACGGAAGACTGGTGAATGGGTGAATACACCACAGACAATGGTGCTTAATTTAATAAGTGAGATGTCACCAACAGTATGACCAAATTGGTCATTAATTTGTTTAAGGTTATTTAAGTCCACCATTACGATACCAAACTCAACTTCTTCGCCTTTGGCGAGTTTTTCTTTGATTGGTTCCATCATCGCGTCATAAGCGCCTTTATTTCTGACACCAGTCAAAGCATCTTTATTCGCTAATTCGGTTATTTCGTGGACTTCTTTTTGCGCATCAGTTAATTCTTTATTGGTGGCTATTAATTCCTTAATCTTATTATTAATATCGCTCTCCATCTGTTTCATGGATTCCGCTAATTCTTGGATTTCATCTTTTGTATTAATGCTGATTTTTTTGAAAATCTCATGCATTTCTTCTGGTGTTCTACTATCGTAAGCGATAGAGGCATCGGTTAAGATTTTCAATGGACGGATTAAAATGAAATACACTACAAGCATGCCAACGAAACAAATAGATAATGAGGACGCTGTCAAATATAAGAAGAGCATAGTGATGTTATTTGCCTGTTGTTTTTTCATTTCACTTAATGAGATGTCCACCATCGCATAACCCACTACTTCGTCTCCATCATAGATTGGAGCACCAGCTGTAACTAGCCATCCATAAGCGGAAGTAGAAGTAATATATGCTGGGAAGCCTCTTGTTGGATCATCAATCAAGAAGTAGTTCTCTTCATAAAGAATGTCAACCGTTCCTGGATAACCCAAATCATATGTTTCCTCAGTTCCTGTGGGATTATATGGGGTAATAGAACTATCTACTGCGTAGATAAAGTTTTTGTTTACGGTGTCAAGAAAGACAAGATAAATACAATCGATATTGTTTTGAATAGAGTCAAATAAAGAGCCAAGATACTTTAATAACTTGTTATAGTTATCTGATTGATAGACAGATTTGAATAATTTTAAATATTCAATGATTCTATCAACATCTTCACTTTCGGAATTAACAACTTTATCAAAATTGTCATTATAAATACTTAAAATGTCGTTCTTAATGGATTTATAAAGATCAACATCAATAGTTTCAGCGACTAATGTGGAGATGTCGGTTGCGGTAACTTTATATTGATTCTTATTGCTTCTAGAAGAGGTGACAGTAAAGAATGTCATCGCTACTTCGGTAATAGCGAAGGCAAAAGTAAGAATCATGATGATTGTCTTAACTAGAATTGGAAATTTAATTTTCTTCATATTCTACTAGCTGACATTCTATAAAAAAACAGTAAGCGCAAAGCATACTGTACCTGTAGTTATTATTTAACTGCAACTGGCTGTCCTTTTTGGACCCTATAGCTTTGCGTCACCGGATTTCTCCGGTTTTGCCGATAGAAAATGTCTTTCTTATTATTGCACAGAGATGTGCTACGCGCAAGTTTTTAAAATTAAA
>JAILBR010000021.1 GCA_024680795.1 Bacilli bacterium
ACTAAAATCTTTATTATCTCAGGCGAAGAAGACCCAGTGACTAATTATGGTAAATCCGTTGCTATCTTAGAAAAGATGTACCACAAATATGGCGTTAAATCTGTGCAAACAAAAGTGTATACACATATGCGCCACGAGATATTAAATGAATTAGAAAAAGAAAAAGTATTCGAGGATATTTCTAAATTCTTCCTTGATTAACTTATATAGGTGCGCTCGTAACTCAGCTGGATAGAGTACCAACCTCCTAAGTTGGGAGTCGGACGTTCAAATCGTCTCGAGCGCGCCATTTTCTTTTAAAAATAATTATTTATTTATTGAAATTATTATAAAGTTTCATTAATATTAATAACGCTAACGGGTCTGTAGCTCACCTGGGAGAGCGCCTCCATGGCATGGAGGAGGTAGCGAGTTCGATCCTCGTCAGATCCACCATCAATACCCGCTACCCAAGTCCAAAAACATAAGGATTTAGGTGAAAATAGAGTGAAAACAAATAGAAGAAGTCCTGAGAAATCAGGGCTTTTTCTGTGTTTAAGGATTTCGTGTGCTACAAATAATAAATAAAAATTATCGTTTTAATACACCTATAAAAGGATATTGTGATATATTAAGTTAGTCATGACTAACTCAAATGTTAACTGACACTAATAAGCAACAAAAGAATAAATTAATTTATTCTAGAAGATTATCTAATCATTTGTATTTGTAGGAGGTTATATGAAAACGAGAGGACTGTTACCAATCTTATCCGATTATGCTAGCGATAAGAAAAGGTATTACATAGTTAGCATTATTGCAGCGATTATATCTGTTGCATCTGGCATAATCCCTTTTTATTTTATTGCAGACATTATTACAAAACTTATCAATCATCAAGACGTTTTCACAGATTATCTTTTTGATATCATCATGATTCTGGTTTTATTCCTTATTAAAGGATTATTTCATGTCTTATCAACATCTTTATCGCATATCGCGGCTTTCCAAATCATTAAGGCAACAAGAAAGAGAGCGACTGATTCATTGGCGTTAGCCTCTTTAGGCGATGTTAAAGATGAAAATTCAGGTTCATTAAAAAACACATTATGCGAAAGAATTGATTCTACTGAAACAACATTAGCTCACATCATTCCAGAAGTGACATCAAGCGTTCTTTGCTTCTTAGGAACATTTGTTTATTTGATGTTTCTAGATTGGAGAATGGGTTTATTCTCACTCATTCCAGTGGGTATCGGTATTATTAGTTATTTCACAATGACCATTGGCTATGAGAGATATTACAAAAACTGTATTGAGAAGACAAAAATATTAAACGATACCGCTGTGGAATATATCAACGGTATTGAGGTTATTAAAGCTTTTGGTAAAAGCGAATCTTCCTATGAGAAATTTGAAAGAGCAGCAAGAGAAGGGGCTAGTTGCTTTGTGGAATGGATGCGTAATTCCAATATTTCCTTTACCATTGCGATGTCGGTTGCCCCTTATACATTACTCGCCATTTTACCTTTAGGTGGCCTTTTATATTATTACAATCAAATTCCACTTAATGTTTTTATTATTTGTGTTTTGATGTCTATTGGTTTGATTGCTCCTTTGATTACTGCGATGGGACATGCAGATGATATATCTAAAGCGCAAGTGATATTTAAAGAGATCGATAGAATTGTTTCTTTAGAAAAACTTGCTAGACCACAAGTATCAAAAGCCTTACCGAAGGATTCTAGCATCATAGTTAAGGATGTTTCGTTTGGTTATAAAGATGAAGAAGTATTGCATAACATTAATTTGGATATTAAATCTGGTAGTCAAGTTGCCTTTGTTGGCCCTAGTGGTGCAGGTAAATCCACAATTGCAAAATTAATAGCCTCATTATGGGATCCAAATAAAGGTGATATTTTTATCGGTGGAGTTAATATCAAAGACTTAACACTTGAGGACTATAACAGAGAAGTATCATATGTATCTCAAAACAATTACTTGTTCAACGTCTCCATTATGGAGAACATTAGAATGGGTAATCTAGATGCAAGTGATGAAGAAGTCATCGATATTTGTAAGAAGTGTGGTGTTCATGATTTTATCATGAATCTTGAACAAGGCTATGACACGGTGGTCGGTGATAGTGGTTCCCATCTTTCTGGAGGAGAAAGACAAAGAATTTCTATCGCTAGGGCGATGATGAAGAATTCTAAGATTGTTATTCTTGATGAAGCTACTGCTTATACTGATCCAGAAAACGAATCAATTATTCAAAAGTCTTTAGCGGAACTCGTTAAAGGAAAGACTTTGATTGTTATCGCTCATAGATTATCTACGATTGTGAATAGCGATGAAATTTTCTTAGTAAATAACGGTGTCATTGAAAGTCATGGCACGCATAAAGAATTATTAGAAAAATCTGAGCTTTATAAGAATATGTGGAACGCTCACATCAAAGCAAAGGATGGTGATATCAATGATTAAGATGTTAAGGATGTTCTTTGGCTTTTGTTCAAAGAAAAGAAAAAGACAATTTTATTTAGCTATTGTATTAAC
>JAILBR010000023.1 GCA_024680795.1 Bacilli bacterium
AACAGACTATAACTCTAATAGTAACACTTATTCACTCAGGTCATATTGGAATGCTCCAGATGATATTGATGGTAAAATCTCCTTTGTTTCTAAACAAAAGTTAAATATCGGTGACATCGTTAAAGTTAAAATTACCAGCGCTTTCGTCTATGACCTATTTGGAGAATATGTAGATTAGTTATTGAATTAGTTAATTTATAAATATATAATTTATCTCACTTGCCTCCATAGTTAAGTGGTATAACGGATCCATGGTAAGGATGAATCGGTGGTCCGATTCCGCCAGGGGGCACCATCTGTAAATTACAGCGATGATAAAAAGTCGCTGTTTTTTCTTTATTGTAATGCTATCATAAACGCATGAAACCAACCCTAATTGCCTATTGTGGTCTTAACTGTGAAGAATGCGAAGCTTATATAGCCACGATTAATAACGACGATGAGTTAAGAGAAAAAGTCGCTAAAGAGTGGTCTATCTTAAACAAAGTTGAAATAACCAAAGAAATGATTAACTGTGAAGGGTGCCGTGTTAACGGAAAAAAGACACCGTTTTGCGATAAACTATGCCCAATCAGAATGTGCGCTAAAACAAAAGCACTAGAAACATGTGGCGATTGTGAAAACTTAAAAACATGTCAAAAAATCAAAATGATTATTGATCACAACGATAAAGCCCTTGATAATTTGTTAAAAAAATAATCTCAGACTTATTCTGAGGGTGGAAAATATAGATACTAGGGTGGAAATTGTATTATTTCCTTGTCCCTAGCCAAACAAGACACTAACCACTCTAATGAGTGGTTTTTGTTTGGTTAACCCTTCGAGACGAATCAAACATCCTGGCCTACTTTCTCCATTCTCAAACATAATTTAAATCATCAAAAAATAAGAGTATGATGATATCTAGACTATTAGAAAAGAGGAAAATAAATTATGAGCCCAATTGAAATTGCTGTTTTGGTTTTATCGAGTGTTGACGCATTTTGTTGTGTCGTTTGTCGTGTGCCTCAGGTTGTGAGATTAATACGATTAAAAGAATCGCAAGCGATTTCTATTCCTTACTGGGCATGTAATATTTTGTCTTGTTTTATGTGCATTACTGCTTATTCTTTGCAGTTATCGATTGGCAATATTTCAATGGTTATCTTCTTGTGCTCAGCGACATTTAATCTTGTTCTAAATACTTTGATTTTGTTTTTGGTTCGTAAATACCGTAAAAATAATGTTAGTTTAAATCAAAATGATTTAAAAGTTGAGCAATAATTGTCTGTAATTTTTCATTCATTTGATATACATTATCTTGATATAAGGTCCCTCTTAGTTCGTTATTTGAAATGATACGGAAAGCGATGGCGGGGATCTTATTTTCTTCGCACGCCTTATATATAGCGATAGTTTCCATATCTTCGCATAAGTGTTGATGTTTATTGTTTAAGGCGTTAATAATTTCTTTGTCTCTAGTGAAGAAATCTCCTGATAGAGTTTTTCCATGACGTATGGTAGCGTCAATCTTCATATTATCTAATAATTTAGATAACTTCTCATCGCCTTTGATTATTAATTCAGTTTCTTCTATCACATTCCAACTAGAAGGAGGAGTGTCATTCATAATATAACCACCATGATAGATGGCTTCATCACAAACGATGATGTCGCCATCATCAACGTTTAAAGTATGTCCTCCAGCAGTTCCTATATTAATAACAACGTCTGGATAAATTTTATTGATTAGAGAATAGGTCGATGAAAGTGCATTCAATATACCAACACCTATGATACCTGTATATATTTCATTATTCTTTATTTTAGCGTAATAAAAGTTATCTATATGTTCAGCGTCAATCAGCTTATTTAATATAGATATTTCTTTATTCATCGCGGCAAGAATTAGTATTTTCATATTTACAATTATCAAATATTTCTTTTATAAAGTCCATGTTTAAAAACATGTGTTAAATCTTAAGCGCATGTTTGATAGTGTGCTTTTATAGTATGGTATTATTTTGATAAAATATGTAAAATCAATTCATTACATAGGGAAAAGATTATGACAAAACTAGATATTGAAAAGAAATTATTTGTCCGAAAAGGGAAAAAAGTAAATCCTTTTATTTATAAATGCTTAATGAATTTAGTGGCGAGACCATTTTTATTAAGACCGATGAATGTCCATGTTAATAAAAAAGTGGATGTTAAAAAAATAAAAGGACCATTTATCGTTATTTCAAACCATACTTCTAGATGTGACTGGATGTATGTTTCTAAAGCTTTATATCCACAAAACCTCAACTATATGGTGTCATATACAGAATTCTTTAGAGGACATATGCATTTTGCCTTTGACCTTTGCCATATGATTCCGAAAAAAAACTTTACTCCTGATCAACACTCGATCAAAGAGATGATGCAAGTGTTGAAAGATGGGGGTAATGTCGTCTTGTTTCCTGAAGGAAAATCTTCTATATCAGGCACCAATCAGCCAATCATGAATGGGACAGGAAGACTATTTAGATACACTAAAGTACCGATTTATTATACGAAGATTTCGGGTGGATATATGTCTAATACCCAATGGAACATCGCTAATAGGCCTGGGAAAGTGGTCGTGGAAGTGGGAAAATTATTCGACTATGAAGATTTAAAGAAATATACCGACCAAGAATTAGATGATATCATCAACGATACTTTATATAACGATGACTTTATTTGGAACAAAACCGAAAGAGTCAAATATAAAGGAAACGATACAGTGGCAGTGAAGTTAGAAGAGCATTTATTCTACTGTCCAAAATGTCAAAAAGAACTGACAATGTTAGGCGAGAAAAATGTTATCAAATGTCTTAACTGCGGTAATGGGGCAACCATCAACGAATACTATGATTTAATCCCATTAAATAAAGATTGTAAAATCCCTAAAAACCTAACGATTTGGTACGAACTACAAAGAAGACACATCTATCAACAAATCAAAAATAATGTAGACTACAAAATTGAAGAAAATGTCATCTTAGGGATGCAACCAAATGATCGATATGTTAAAGGTAAGAAGATTACTTCTTATCCAGTGGGAAAAGGTAAACTCACCATGACTAGAGAAACTTTCTCTTTTGAAGGAGAAAAAGATGGGAAACCTTATAGTTTTTCTTTCCCAACTAACACAGTTCCGACCTTGTTATTAGAGACTGACTCTTCCTATTTTGGAACATTCTTTGAAGGCAAATATCATGAATTTATTCCTGAAAGAAAAGTCGCGACTAAGTGGGTGATTTCCGAAGAAGAATGTCACCGTATCACTGGTGGACCATGGCAAAACCGTTTAAAACATCAGCAGTGGATTTATCAAGACATGACTGATGAAGAACTAGATAAATACTTTCAATAGAAGAAATGCGCTTATAGTTATGTAGGCGTTTTTTGTACGACCAGCCATGCTTTTTGTAGTCATAAAAATATGTTAAAATTATATTTTGAGGTAAATAAATGAAAAGATTAAGTACTCTATTTCTAAGCATATTATCCCTAGCGTGTCTATCTGCCTGTTCAGTAAATAATTCTGGCTACATTGATTCAGGTGAAATACAACCAATTACTCCTGGAGGCGAAGGAGATGACACTTCAAGTGGTGGCGACAACAATCCTGATGGTGGTGATGATGGTTCAGAAGGCGGGGATGACATCGAAGTCATAACCGTTAATAATTTTACCGGTATTACTTTTAGTAATGGCACCTTTACTTATGATGGCACCCCTAAAAATATCTATGTCAGTGGTGCGCCAGATTTCGCTACTGTTACATATGAAGGAAATGGTAAAACTGACGCTGGCACATATACGGTTAATGCCCATGTTTCAGCAGAAAACTACAATACTCTAGATTTAAGTGCTAGGTTAACCATTTCAAAAGCGACATTAACCGGCATTACTTTTGAAAATCAAACTATCAATTATGATGGTCAAGCTCATAGCATCTATGTAAGTGGTGCGCCTGAAAACGCTACAGTTACATACTCAAATAATGGAAAAACTAATGTTGGCACTTATACAGTTACCGCAACCATAAAAGTACCAAATTACAATACTTTAACTAAGACAGCAACTTTAAGAATTTTAGGAAAAGAAATCACAGGTGTCACTTTTAGTGACAAAACAGTGGAATATAATGGCAAGAGTCAATCCATCGCGGTAAGCGGTGAACTTCCTACTGGAGTATCTGTTAGCTACACTAATAATGGCGAAACTAACGCTGGAACTTATACAGTTATCGCTAAACTTACTGGTACAGGATATGAACCATTAGAGTTAAAAGCAAAGTTGATTATCACACCTATTGAGTTAGATAAACCTGGCAGTTTCTATGACCAATGCTTTGCTTATGATGGCCAAAACCATTCTCTAACTGTGAAAGATGCTCCATCTTCTGCTACCGTTAGCTATAAATGTTTAAATGCTAGTGGTAACAACACCTTTAAAAATCCTGGTCAATATGATATCGAAGCAACCGTAAAAGAAAGCACTAACTACATGAGTGTTTTAAAGGCCACCCTATTTATTATTGAAGAGGGCTCTATCGGTGTAGATACTTCAAAAAATGCTTTAGAAATTGACGATAATCTAAAATGGGATGATTTATATAATACATTAGATAAGGATAATTTCTCCTATACTTATTTATCTGGTTCCTTTGATGTAGAAAATATCGACGATCCATATCCTAGTGATTTACTTGAAGAATCATGTTCTAGCCATGACTTTACAATGCATTTTGGCACAGATGGTAAAGAAGCATATTCCAAGAGTTATTCAACTTATTCCGATCCTTATCATGGCTATAACTACTATAAAGAAGTAGGGGATGACATTTCCTATATACATTTCAATGATGATAATAACAATTATACCGAACTTGAAAAATTCCCTAAGGCTGCCTTTAAGGAAACCGTTTGTAAAGCAGAAGCTGCAAATGCATTTGTGGCTTTAACTAAAGGGGAAGAAGGGGAATTCCTCGTCGGAATGGACAGAGATGATTATTATAAAGACGATGGCTTTCCATTCATCCAAGATAACAAGTTTATCGTTTTAATGATTCATCCAAGAACTCTTAGTGATGGCTATCGTTATTTCTATGAAATATATGAGTTCTACAATATCGGTAACACCAAAGTAACTCTCCCATCTAGCAGCGCTCCTTCAGCGGATTATATGAAAAATAGCTCAGGCCTCAAAGACTATCGTTTAGGTGGAGTAAAATATTGCTACGCCAGCTATGGCACTTATAGCAATTTAAAGTATTATCATACTGCGGAGATTTATGTTTCATATCATACTGTGGTATTCTTAAAACCAGGTACATATACTGTTTTACCATATATCTACGATAAACCAGTCAAAGCTATCGTCCATTCTTCACCATATAAACAGTATTATAATTATAACCAAAGTGGTTATACCTATAATCTATATGTCAATAATGAAGGTGAATATCAAGGCGAATACGCTGAACTTGGTAGTGTAGCAAAACTAACGCTTAGCGATTTCCTTTCTGATGATGGAGAGATAAATTACTACGCGGATTGGCATAGCGAATCATAATAAATGCTCATACAAATGAACGCTTTTGTTACTTAGATAAGTGAATAAATTCAGAATAAGTGAATCTAGTTAATAAGTCAGCGACTTCATCTAATTCGCCAGTCGCATAAATTATCCATCTAGATATCATACCAAAAGAGCCGTTAACGATATATTCGACACCTAGGCGGTTCTTTTTTGTTGGTTTTAACATCTTGTACATCTCGTTTTTTATTCTATCCAAACTGGTGGAAAGATATCCTCTTAAGTTTGTATCCATTAAGACGATACGATATAAATCGATATTATCGCTGATGATGGTTAGCATCTTTGTATACATCTTTTTTAAAGATGGACGGGTGATAAATCTCGTGAATAATTTCTCAGCTTCTAATTCAGAGAAGTTTTCACTAAATTGACGATTAATGATTGACATAACAATCGCTTCTTTGCTCTCATAATGTAGGTAAATCGTGTTTCTATTAACCATTGCTTTTTCGGCAATATTGATAATTCTTACTTTATTAAAGGGCATAACTTCGAGTAGTGATAATAAAGCGGACTCGATTGCTCTTTCGGTTTTAATTGTGCGTAAATCTGTTTCCATAATAGGCATTTTATCATAAATGTCGCTTAATAGGCAAATGCTAATAAATACCTATTGCCTTTCTTTAATTATTAAATTAAGGTTAATAAAGTTGGTGGTAACACCACGAAAGGAAAAAAGTTAATGAGTAAATTTGCAATTATCGGTGATTCCACATGTGACTTAACTGATGAATTAAGAAAAGAATATGATATCGACTATTGTCGTATGATGGTCTCCTGGACCAATAAAGAAGGAGTGAATAAAGAAATCTATGCCTCCTTATCTTGGGAAGAAATCTCCCATAAAGACTATTTTGATTTAGTGGCTTCTGGCATCCGTGTCTTTACTACCCAAGTCACTGAACAAGAATTTGATAAAGTCTTTGAAAAGCATTTAAAAGCCGGTGAAGACCTCTTATATATCGGCTGTTCATCCGCTTTAAGCGCTTCTGTTTTATTAGGACAAAAACTCCAAAAGAAATATCAAGATAAATATCCAGATAGAAAAATCTACATTCTTGATCCATTAAATTCATGTATGGGACAAGGATCTATGCTTCTTTTAGCTAGTGAGATGAGAAAAGATGGCAAGTCTATCGAAGAAATTTATAACTACATCGATGAACATAAATTAGAATGGCATCAACTCGCTACCGTGGAAAATCTTGATACTCTTAAAAGAGCAGGTAGAGTAAAAGCATCTAAAGCCTTCTTTGGCAACTTATTTGGTGTTAAGCCGATCTTAATCAGCGACGCAAAAGGCAATAACTACGCGATTGAAAAACAAAAAGGTAGAAGGAACGCTTTATTAAGAATGGTGGAAATGGCCAAAGCTGAAGCAGTCAACCCTGAAAATCAAATCTGCTGGATTAGTGACGCAGAATGTAAGAAAGAAGATTTAGAACTCCTTGTTGATAATCTCAAATCAGTGGTCAAATTTAAAGATGTCAAAGTTGTCCCTATGGGACCAATCATTGGTGCTACCACAGGTAAAGGCACAATCGGAGTATTTTTCCGTGGAGAAAAAGTCACTATTATAGGTGAATAAAATGGTTTTAAATAAAATTAACGGCCAAGATTTTAAAAACCTGATAACTTTTGGGGCAAAGAATCTTCGACTTAACTTTAAGGAAGTCGATGATTTAAACGTTTTCCCAGTTCCTGATGGCGATACTGGCACAAATATGTGCCATACGATTGAAGGTGGAGTGGATAATATTAGAGGGATTGAAAGTAATAATCTCTCTGATATCGCAAAACCTCTTTCTAGTGGAGCTTTATTAGGAGCAAGAGGAAATTCAGGCGTAATTTTATCCCAAATCATCAGAGGAATTTGTAAAGGCCTATCAAATAAAAAAGAAGTGACCGCTCTTGAATTAGTGGAAGCTTATAAACTCGGGGTTAAGCAAGCTTATGGAGCGGTTGTTACCCCAGTTGAAGGTACAATTTTAACCGTCTTTAGAGAAGCGACTGAACACGTTAGTAAGATGGTCAAAAAATCTAGCAGCATTAATGATTTCTATCAATATCATTTTGAAGAAGCAAAAAGATCTTTAGCGAGAACCATCGATATCCTTCCGGTTTTAAAAGAAGCTGGAGTTATCGATTCTGGTGGAGCAGGATATGTCTATATTGTCGAAGGAATGCTTAAATACCTCAATGAAGAAGAAATCAAGGTCGATGAATCTTCATTAACTCAAAGAGTTAATTCTGGTGAGCAAGAAACAAAACAAATCGACTTCTCCGCTTTTGGACCAGATGATGTCTTACAATTTGGCTACTGTACCGAATTTATCTTAAGACTTCAAAACTCGAAAGTTGATATTGAGCATTTTGATATTGATAATGTGATCAATATCCTTAATGGGGATGATATTAAAGGAGATTCAATCGTTGCTTTAGTCGATGATAGTGTTCTTAAAGTTCATGTCCATACAATGAATCCTGGTATCGTCTTAGATAAGATGAGACAGTTTGGTGAATTCCTCACCATCAAGATTGAGAATATGGCTCTTCAACATAATGAAAATATTGGTGATAGCCAGTTAGAAGAAAACCGTCGTAAAGAACATAAAAAATACACTGTGGTGGCGGTTGGCCAAGGTGAAGGTATTGTCAATGCCTTTAAAGAACTTGGAGTTGATGTCGTCATTAGTGGTGGCCAAACGATGAATCCATCTACCGAAAACTTCATCAACGCTTTTAAGAGCTTAGATGCGGAAAATATCATCGTCTTCCCAAATAATAGCAATATCTTTATGGCGGCCTCTCAAGCTGCAAAACTCTATAAAGGGGCAAATGTCGAAATCGTTAAAACTAAATCAATCGCTGAATGTTATTCAGCCTTAACGATGCTAGATTTCTCCAGTGATGATTTAACAATCATCCTTGGTAACTTTAGAGAAGTGATTGATAATGTGACTTCTGGTGAAGTGACAACAGCGACAAGAGACACAAATATCAACGGCATTGATATCAAAAAAGGTGACTATATCACCTTGATTGATGGAGATTTAGTCTCTGCTAATAAAGATCGAGACCAATCAATCTTAAAAGCATTAGAGAATAATAAAGATATCGAAGATAAACAAGTTCTCTTACTAATTTATGGAGAAAATGTTAATGAAGGAGAAGTGGAAGAACTTATCACTAAGATTAATGACTTATTCCCTTATCTAGAAGTGGGTGCTATCCCAGGTAATCAAGCGATATACGATTATTATTTCTCACTTGAGTAAAATTAATGAGCATCATCTTAAGATGGTGCTTTTTAAATAGAAAAATAAGTATTATTATATTTATCAAATATATTAGGGAGTGATTATTATGTTTGATGTAGTTAAAGAAGTATCAAGTCAATTAGTGACAATGGAACAATATATCAATAATCGTGACCAACAACTTTTACTACGTATCAGCGTTGATATGGAAGTAATCAAAAGAGTAAAAGATGTGGACTTTACTCACTTCTTATTCACAACAATTAACTCTAATATCCGTAATTATCTAACTGACCAAGCTCTTTCTTTAGAACTTAAATATACTTCAGGAAACTATATCATGCTTTCCTCCGTTTTAGCGTTTCTCCAAAACCTAGAAGAATTTGATGATGAAGATTTATCCATTATCAGTAACAATATCGAACAAGAAAATATGGAAGAGACATTAACTAATCACTTCCAAAATAAGTATCCCGATAAAGATAGTAAGGCACTTTGTGACAAGGCTAACGAACTAGTGTTACCGATTAAATATGCGTTTAGTATTTATACTACATATCGTAACGCAATCGCTGAAGTCACTATCACCCTCAATCATATGAATACTTTTAAAATGATGATGGGAAAAGAGTTTGTGATGTCGCTTAAAGAAAAGAACGCCTCTAATGGTCCAGAAGATAATAAAGTCACTTCTAGTAGCAAAAGTGGAGGATGTTATATCGCAACCGCTATCTATCATTCTTATGACTGTAAAGAAGTATATCTACTTAGAAGATATCGAGATTATTATCTAGCTAAAAGAAGAAGTGGAAGATTATTTATTAAAATCTACTATAAAGTTAGTCCTACATTAGTAAAACATTTTGGTAACACTAAAATATTTAGAAATATCTTTAAACCTTTCTTAGATAAAAAGGTTGATAAACTTATTAAAGAAGGATATTCTTCTCTCCCTTATAACGATTAAATATGACACCTATTTTAAAATATAACTATCACACCCATACATATCGATGTGGCCATGCGGTTGGTAAAGAAGAGGAATATATCTTATCCGCGATTAACATGGGCATCAAAAGACTTGGTATATCAGACCATATCTTTTTACCACACCATAGTCAATTAGGAATAAGAGGAGATATTGATGAATTAGATGGATATCTCTCTTCTCTTAAATATTTAAGAGAAAAATATAAAGATAAAATCGAAATCAAGATTGGCTTTGAAGCCGAATATCTTCCTAGCTATCTTTCTTATTATCAGTCTTTATTAGATAATCACGATATCGATTATTTGATCTTGGGTCAGCACTGCTATGAAGAAAATGACGAACTCAAATATTATTTTAGAAAAGATCAACTTATCGATGGGTTCATTCGTTATGTCGATGATGTGATTAAGGGGATGGAAACTGGTCTATTTAAATATGTCGCTCATCCTGATTTATTTTATAACTCTTGTAAAGATTTAGATTTTTATGAACTTGAAAAAGGAAGTAGAAGAATCATTGAAAAGGCTATTGAACTTAATATTCCTTTAGAAATCAATATGTGTGGGATGAGAAAGAAAAACTATGACCCTAATACACATTATCCAAGTAACTTCTTCTTTATTTTAGCTAGAGAATATCAAGGAGTGAAATTTGTTTATGGGGTTGATGCCCATGACCCAGAATGGATCAATTATGATTATATAAAAAAGCTCATAGATTTCTCTAATGGGCTTGATCTTGATGTGATTGACGATTATTATATATAACCTACTTATATGTAACCCACTGCCATAAAAACATCTGGGTTCTCACTGACATATACGCTCCTTCATCGAGGAGTTTTTTAATTTCTTCTTTTGTATACCAGGCCGCGTGTATCTCTTCATCTTCAAAGGTGGAGTCTTTAATTTCGCCTTCACATTTGCAGATAACGATTTGCATTAATTCGTCGCTTGTTCCTTGACTGGCATAGCTAGGTGATAGTATTGCAATACATTCCACTAAATCAACGCCTGTCTCTTCTTTGATTTCTCTTTTTGCGGCTTCAAGAGCAGTTTCACCTTCATCGATAAGTCCGGCTGGGAAGTTATAAACGACATGATTGGTGGCTAGTCTAAATTCTTGTTGCAATAAGACTTTCTTTTCGTCCATGGAATAACAAACCATGCCAACTCCCGCTGGTTTATTTTTACCGAAGTTATTTATATCTAGATTCTTATCTCTAGAGATAAATTCATATTTCTTGATATGACCTAGTTTAGTTTCAAAATCTGCAATATAGTAGGTGAGGAATTTACCTTCATATATCTTTTCTAATTTCTTTAATTTCATAGTAATTATTTCCTTTGTTTATTATATAACTTTTATCAAAAAGTGTTGTATAGTTATTGACTTTTTGTTTAATAACAACAGATGATTTGTGTGAGCTAGTTCTCCGTGCTAATAAGTCAACTTTATGTTAGATAGGCAGAATCATCTTTTTCTTTACTTTAATTGCCTCAAATGATATAAATAATTCACAAGTTGGTGATTTGCTGAAATAGAGCTACGACCCAACTTTTTTAATACGCTTTTCTTGTAATTAATCAAAGATTTTGATTTAATAATTAAGTCACGCCGAAGGATAGCAAATATCACTTCACCGACTAGCGGTTATACCGTGAGGGCTAATTGCCCATTTTTTTTACAAAAAATTATTTAATGAAAACAGTTAATCAATAAATTGATTAAAAACTTTTATGATTTTCATATAAAAATATGAAGACTACAATAGAGTCACTATAGGGAGTTAATAAATATTAAATATGAAAAAAGAAATTACATATGATAAACCAAGAATTGTATCTACAGTTATATTAGGTATTGTTTTAGTAGTGGCATTAATATTCGCTATATTGATAGCTCCTTTTACTTGGACCTCAATAAAAGAAGCGGAGAGTAGTGGATCTGTCGCTGGAGATATTACAGTTGCCTTTGTATTAGGCATTGGTATCGTATTTGTTATATTCTTATATATTCTGATCACTGTTGCATCAGCAGTATCGTTGATATTCACATTCAAAAATAGACATAGTACTCTTAAACCAGTGCGCATTATTAACTATGTTTATGATGGCTTATTTATCGCTATTATCTTATTAGCCATAGTGAAGCTCATCATGTTTGGTGTTGGTATTTAGAATTAAAAATCTATAAAAAATAAAAAAGTCAAGATTGCATAAGAACATTTTGGCTTTTTTTATTTTTGGAACATCTAAAAATAATTTCATTGGTATTTTATACCAATAATTTGTATTTTTGTGTTTTTTTGATCAACAATAATGATGTCAAAACATCAAATAAATATCGACCAAATCAAAATTTTCTCATTAAAAAACATTGACACACGCACATACACGAATGTATATTACAAATGTCAAAAGCAAAATCACAGTGATGTGGTGACGCAAAGCTATAGGGTCTTATACGTAGAGATAGCCAGTTGCCGGAAAAAATAAAAACGGTTAACTGGGTTTATTTTTATGGGAAAGAATTTGACGAAAGACAAGAAAAGCTTACTTAAAATTGTAGCGGCAACTTCGGTTGCCATTTTCTCGTTATTGTCCGTGTGCACAGGTGCGTTCGCGTGGTTTTTAAGTGTGAGAGATCAAAGTGCTGCGTCTAGTTCTTTCTCTGTTAAATCTTATGGAAAGTTTTCTTCGCTAAAATTTCATACATTTGAAGATTCTAGAACTGTTTCATCTATCAAATATTTAGACTTCAATGGTGGAACCCCAACCGGCAGTATTACATATGATTGGGAAAGAAATGCATGTAATAATCCTGTTGGCAACACAAATATCGTTTTGGATCAGTATGATCCACTAAATCAAAGCCAACCATTATTAGCTATTTTTGAATTGGATAGAGAATACAATACTTCTCTTGATGGAAGTGTGATGATAAACGCTATTGCATCTAAGAATGATTTTTTAGGAAAAACTAAAAATGATGGAACAACCACATATCGCTTAGGTGTTTTAAATGACCCAATGCTTATGCATTATGATAATGGGGTTTATTATTATCCACTTAGCTCTGCTGCCACATTTAAATGTAGAGGATTCTCTGAAGATGAATACGAAGAATGGATTTCATCTTGGACATATAGTGATGATGATTATGTTTCCGGATTCTATTCTCTTGCAGATAATTCTTTGACTAATTCTAGAGAAAAGTTTGTTCAAATCACAAATGAGGTTCCTTCTTTCCACCAAAACATAAATATTTATAACAGTGGTGAAGGACACAATATCAAATATATTGCAGTTGTTATCGACTACGATGCTGATGCAGTCGAATACATATATTCATCTTTCCTCGGTAATCATTATTTAGAATCAACTGGGTATCATTTGAGTTTTGTGTGTGACTGGGATTGGGAGATAATCTAATATGAAAAAAGTTGGATTATTCAAAGCTATTCTCTTAGCGGTCACCGTCTTAAGTGGTGCGGCTACTGTTGCCGCTACTGCATCATGGTTTATGCCTAAAGCACAAGTTGAATCCGATAAAGATAGACTTGGTGGATCAACCATGGGTGCTTATTTTGCTTATGGGCAAGGAACAATTAGCCAACCTTATGGAATTACAAAACCACGTCATTTATACAATTTAGCGTGGTTGCAGTATCTAGGTTTCTTTAAAACACAAACATATTTTGAACTTTCTGATAACATCGATATGTCAGGTTGGACTCTTCCTCCAATTGGCACTCCTAAAAACCCATTCGTTGGGAACTTTAATGGTCAGGGGTATGTCGTTACCGGCTTAACTGTATCTAATGATTTTAGTGAATACGGCAATCAACACCCAGCTTCAGTTGACGCTTCAGTATTTAATTCTGGCGATAATCCTGCAACATCAGAAACAACAGAAACCAACAATTATCCAAACATAGTCGGCTTCTTTGGTGTTGTTGGCAATTATAATAATGCATTTACTGGCACATATAATTCATCAATTAATGAGATGAAAAATATTGGTCTTTCAGATATTACCGTTCATACCGAAGCATCGAACTCTTTAATCGGTGCTGCTGCTGGATATGTCGATGCGAAAATGGAAAATGTTGCTGTTGATACTGCAACTTTATCAATCGATAGTGGCGCTAATGCATTAACAAGTGGGCCAACAACAAAATTATCTGACTTTTCTATTGTCGGATATACGACTAGAACTAAAAAAATAAGAAAAGCATCTGAAACCATTTATGACGTTAGTATCGATCATGAAAGCGAATTTAATGTCCCTAGTGGCGGTGATGGAGTTGGTTGGGGTGGATCTATAAATATGTATGATCTTCACCAGAGACTTGTTTCTGTAAAAAATAACACCAGAACAGGATCTAACGGGTTTACGAATAGAAAACAAAACTATAATTATAGGACTTATTGGACCAGCACACCATCTTTAGATGAAAGCACTCCAGCAACTTTAAGCCAATATGATTCTGATGAAGTAGAAGGCGCGAACGATTATCTATCTTTCTATAAGGCAAATGAAAGTGAGAGAGAATTCGGAACATATGCTCTTTATAATAGAATTGATAATGGTACTGTTAATAATCAATATGTATATTTGATGGGTGGTCAGAACCAGGTCACAACTTTCACGGAATACTATTTAAGTACGCAAATTACTGATGGAAGTGGACATTTTATGTATGTTGCGACACCTAACAATAATGCATCTGTTACAAATACAAATAATCAAAACATTGCTACTGGTTGGGTAGTACCTTCTAAATCAACTGGCAAGATATACACTGTAAGAAATAATACAAAGTATTATTTATCATTTAGTGATGCTAATATGAGTCTTATTTTAAGAACTGGAGAAGCCAATGGAAAAGACTGGACTAGAGACGATTTAAAAAACGACCAAGGCGATGTCTTAATGACCAGATTTACTACCACAAACGTTAATGATCAAGGTAAAACTATAACTTATTATCTCGAATATGATGATGGCTGGAAACTGACTAAAATGCCAAGCCCTCCAGACAACATTGGTGTTGAACCACCTAATCCAAGTAGTCCAGATGAATTATTATGGGCAGGAAAAGATAAATATAGGGAACATGGCTATCAAATTAGTTATGACAGAAGTACTCAAGATAACACTTTAATATCTTACATGAATGACAACTTTGAGACAGGTGACGTTGGTGGAGTATGGGGTATTGGTGGCGACGAGCCATTTTTCACTTCAATTGATAATGAATATACATATGGGTGGCAAATAACTAATTTAACCAATAACGGCACAACAAATATTAAATTTGGAAGCAATTATGTGCAAATCAAAGAAACTGATGTTAGTTTGACTGGCTGGATTAAAAACTGGAAAAACCAGATATCTTTTACAAGCAATTCTAGCTCTCCGTATTATTGTAACTGGACTGCGAACAAAAGTAATACAGTAGAAGTTGGAGAAGATGGATTAACAATTGAATATTGGTCTTTTAAACTTACTAAAAGATCTGGATACAGGGGTAACACCACTTATTATCTAGCACCTAGCGTTGGCTCTAGTGGTTGTGCTTTTACGCTTAGTACCACTCAAACTTATTTAAGGATAGTCTCAAACGATCAAATCATTTCAATTCATGATGCACCAATTCAAACTACCTATAATCAGCTTCATGGTAAACATGAAGAATGGGTTACCAATACTCAAACCTATGAGCAAGAATATAATGGCTATCTTGATGATTTAGAAAATACATATGCTATAAATCCAAATGTCGATGGTGTTGTTAGAGGCCCAGATACATACACTGATAGAAATAATCCAAACAACGATAGAATGAAGTATTCTTCTGACGATACATCATATATTCCTTTAAATGTTGTTAAGGATGGGACATACTCGAGCATGGCTAATTATGAGCCGCAGAAGTCCAATACCGGATATATTGTTGGTGGTTCAAAACTGAACGCCAATACAAATGTATTCAATAGTAACGTAGCAGGCATTCGTGTTGCTTATTATGATAAATCAACCTATCTCGATGAAAATAGTTATTTTTATGATGATAATTTAATTGCAAACGTTTACACAATTAAGGACAAAGAAGCATCAGCTTATTCAAATGAACTATTGACTAATCCATCAGCAAAAAGAAGCATGGTATCTGCAATACAAGAGAATCCGAACACTAATAATCCAACCGAGGATAGATCTGCATATAAAAAATATTATCGTTCATTTAAAGATTTCCAAACAAAATTAGCTGATAGTGGCAACAATATTTATGGGCTCCATTTTGATGATGCCCAAATTTCTATGGACAATATAGTCGTTGCGGACAAAGTTCAAATATCAAACTTCTATAACGCAAACAGTTCTGACAAAACATATACAAATTATGAACTTCCTGTTAATTCTATCGATTTTAACTTGAATGATAGAGGATATATTAACTTCTTTGCTGGTACATATTTCGCTGGTGGTGCTGAAGATATTGTTAATTCTTTCTTCTCAATTCACCAAGTTATTAGGGATCCAAACAATGGAATGAAGATTAAAGAAATAAAAGAAATTCAAGCCGTTTATTCCGATGGCATAGAAGGGCACTCTTATATTCTTCAATATAAAGGTTCTCCAATTCAATTATCTATTCCTTATTTGTATAAGGATGGAACTAGATATAACCTCAATCCAAATGGTGAGGCTTCACAAACATATTTGCCTAAAGATGTACATATTGAAGGGTCAACGATGTATTCTTCTAAATATAGTGATTATGTCAATAATTATGGCTATAAAATGGTTTTCAATACTGATTGGATTACTAATTTTACAGATGATCCAAGTACCGGAGCTCATGAAATGAATCTTGATATATCAAACAGCAAAAACCGTCTATTCTATTTTGAAATTCCTGTCAATGAAGGTGAATATTGTTTAGGATCTGTTCCTGGTGGATTGGGTGCTTATTTGCTTTATTTAGACATTGGTGCTAACGCATCAAAAACACAAAGAACTACCACAGTCGAACATTTCAATCACGAAGAATTTGTTTACGTTTATCCAGCAGGGGTGGCCTATATTGATATGTCTTCTTCTGCTAGCGATTATACTTCTGGTGTTAAATACATATCGGAATATGACTACACAAACCAAGCATTTACAACGGATAGAGATATCGATGTAATCGATTCAAACTCTGTTTGTATTGAAATCAATGTGGGTTATACTGGCGACTTTGTTGTTGAGAGAACTAGCAATCAAGTTGCTCTTACAAAAGCTGTAACTGGTTCAGATGCTATATATCAAGGCGATGAAGTCACTTCGTTTATCAATAAATCTGACTCTTCTCCAATTAGTGTCACTCCATTGTCAAGTGAAACTAAGGAAACAGTTAAGATGTGTTATTATGATTTTAGTGCCTATTTGGAAGATTGGACAATGACCGAAATCATTGATACCAGCACTAATGGTGGTGCTTATTCTAGACAAGTAATTCAACATTTGTATTACGGAACAGATAAGCAAAAGAATCTGAGATCAACAGAAGCTTCTGAAATAGAATTGATTAATGTTTATGATGTTATCAAAAACAATCAAGGAGAGATAACAGGAGTTAAGAAATATACTTCTTCTGAATTCATGGATAGATCAGTGCTTGTCATTAATAACAATGACATCAGTTCAACAAAACTTATTGAATTAGAGATTAGGCAAGATGCAACGCCTAACACAAGTGGATATATCATAACTCCAACATTTAATTACACGGTGGTAGTTGATCCAAATACATCTGCAAATATTATAGAATTCGATAATTACATGCTCGAGTTCCTCGTTGCTGGTAATCAATTGAAAGTTAAAGTTATTGAGGTTGCAAACCAAGCTAATTATAAAGAAGTCTATGTTGGAACAGTTTCGGCCGGTAATCTTATACTTACAACAGATGCCGGAAGAACAATAACTATCAACGTTAACACATAATTCAATTGACCAAGAGTGGTATATCAAAAAAGATATATCACTTTTATTTTTAGACCTTATCGAGATATTTTTATTTAGCAATTTTTTAGGTATTGACTAAGTTATATCAAAGATATATATTACAGGTGTCAAAAGCAAAGCCACAGTGATGTGGTGACGCAAAACTATAGGGTCTTAGTAAAGATAGCCAGTTGCCGGAATAAAATTGGGCAACTGGTTTTGTTTTATTGGGAGACTTAGGGAGAAAATGGGAGACAAACTAGGGAGAAAAAAATCTTTAATTAAGATTGTTGCGGCAACTTCGGTTGTCATTTTCTCTTTACTATCCGTGTGTGCTGGTGCATTCGCGTGGTTCTTATCCGAAAGAGACCAAAGTGCTGCATCTAGTTCCTTCTCTGTTAAGTCTTATGGAAAGTTTGAATCCATCTCCTTCCATAGATTGACCAGCAAAAACGTTAATGTTGCTAATGATAGTACAAGCACTTTTAGTTTTGAAAAGACTGCTTACGGTGCTATTACTTATAATTGGGACACTGGTAAATATATTCCATCAGGAACAAGCACTAGCCTAACACTTCCTCAATACGATCCTCTTGATCAACATCAACCAGTATTAGCTGTCATTAAGCTAAATAGAGAATATGACACTGATGGTGGAAGTGTCGTTATTAAAACTACAACTACAGTGGATGGTTTCTTAGGCAAACAAAACGAAACCACTCACGTTAATATTTATAAACTTGGAAATCCTTCTGACCCAACTGAAGCTGCTAAGCCAACTTTAAAAATGACAAACGATTACGATGATGGTGTACATGATCGTTATCCTCTTAGCTCTGTAGCAAATATGAGATGTCAGAATTTCTCTACTACAGAGTACACAACATGGGCTAATGGCTCTACTTTAGATTTAACACTTGGTAACTTAACCGGAAAGAAATCATTTGTTACTGTTGATAATGCTTTAGGAACATCATCGTTTACCAAGAGCATTGAAGTCTATAATAGTGGCGAAGGTAAAGATATCCAATATATTGCTGTCATGATTGACTATGATCCTGACGCAATTGAATATACTTATTCAACATATCTTGGTAATGATATCATGGAATCATATAACTATATTTTGTATTTCCTCTGTGACTGGGAATGGGAGATTTTCTAATTATGAAAAAAGTTAATCTCTTCAAACTCGTTATCATGGCCTTGATTGGAATTTCTTCAGCTTCTGTTGTGGCTGCAACTTTATCTTGGTTTATGCCTAAAGCAACTATTACTAGAACACAAGATAAGTTAAATGGCTCTACAATGGGCGCTTACTTTGCTTATGGTAATGGTATTCCAAAACAAAGCGAACAAGATGTTGTTAATAGAGTTTATGGTATCACCAAACCTCGTCACTTATACAACTTAGCGTGGTTACAATATCTTGGTTATTTTGAAGAACAAAGTGGCTACCAATATTATTTTGAAATTGGTGATATGGTGGATGAAAATGGTAATCCAACCGATGTTCTTGATATGGAAGGTTGGGTTATTCCTGCTATCGGAACTGAGGAACATCCATTTATTGGTAACTTCAATGGTAACGGAAAAATAATTGCTAACTTAACTGTTTCAAATGATTTTGGCGATTTTTCTAACCACCCTGCCACAATTACTGAAGCAAACTATACTCAAGCTCATATCTTGGGTCTTTTTGGTGTTGTTGGTAATTACGCTCACCAAGTTACTCCTACTGAAGGAACTAGCTTAACTTATGGTTATTATACAGATAGAGCGTGTACTATTCAGGCAATTGGTACTGCGAATGGTTCTATTTCATATTGGAGAAAATACGATGAGGCAAATGAAACTGGCCCAAGATCATATAGTTCTTCGATTAATGAATTAACAAATACCGGCATAACAAATATTACAATTACAACAGCTTTAGATGATACATTGATTGGCATGGCAGCAGGATATATTAACGGTAATATGTCTAACATCGCTGTCGATGCTGGTACTTTTAATGTAACTACAACAAGCAATGAAAACGCCACGACTTCTTATGGTGGTTTTACAAGCAATATTTCTGACCATAGTGTTGTTGGATATACTACTAACAAAAAGAATATTAAGAAAGTCACACACGACTTATATGATGTTAATGTTTCTGCCAACCATGAATTTAACGCTTCTGATAGCGGTGATGCTCAAGGTTGGGGTGGCTCTATTAATATGAAAACAATTTATGAGAGACTATATGCGATTAAAGCTAAGGGGTTGGTCTCTACGGAAAATTCTTTTGGATATAAAAGAGTGACTACATATTATGATGGGGTTAAGGATGATTCAAGTGAAACCGATACCTACACTTCAAATTATATGCAATCTTATCATGGATATAATGTCAGTGGTCATGAATATATTGGAAATTATTTTTACATGAATAGAGGTTCAAGTTCTGACCAATGGATGTATTTGTCTGGTGGTCATTATGAAAATAGTACGTACAACAAATACTACGAACATGAAGGATATCACATTACAGATGGAACCAATTATTTAGATTATCGTGGAAGTGATTTAGAAAATTATAATGGCGATAGTCCAAATACAATGGCGTTACCATGGGATTTTGTTTCTGCCGGAGGTTCAAGTTATTATATTAGAACCAATTACAACAACGCTACCAACAACCGTTATTTGTATAACAGCAATGGCGAATTAAAGATTGCTAGTGGAACCACAACAAACTCAAATGCAATATGGGAATTTACTGAATCAGGCGAAGATGACTTAATTATTTCGAATGGCAATAAGAAAATCTATTATTATAATGGTTCATGGCAATTGATTCCAACAACCGACCAGACGGACAATTATTACATTATTAAAAGTGGTAGCAATTATATAAGTAAAAATAGCTCAAATAATAGTAATGTTTCAAACACAACAAGCGAGTCTGATGCCGCACGTTTTTACATTGAACCAAGTACAAATAATCTCTATTTTATGAATGGAGGCACAAAGCAATATTTGGCCATCTACTACACTTATACAACAAACTGGCGTAATAGGGTAGAAAGTGATTCATATGCTATTTGCACAACAAACAATTATAATCAGTCTGTTGATCAAGGTGGATATTATTGCTTCTCGGTTGATGTAAACAATAAGATAAAATCTACTGTTCATGTTGCTGATAATGGCAGTGGTGGGTGGTTTGGATCAATCACATTTACGGATACTGTTAACTATTTGTATTACAGTGGAGGATGGTCGCGAACAACTACAAGCGGCAGTTCTTTAACGCCAACATCAAAAAGCGAAACCGTTCAATATTCTAATTACAAATTAGTAAATACTTTCAATGATGACAAAGTTAAAGTACTTGGGCCTGATTATTATCCAGATTCTCCATCATCAGTAAATAAAATGTATTTTGATTATGATGATACTACTTATTTTCCTCTTAATGTTGAACATGATGGTAAAAGTTCTTACGTAGAAAATGGTGTAACGATAACCCCTAATTTAGAGAACAAAGAAGGAGTGGAAAGCGCTATTGCCAATGGCAACTTTGATCCTAAGGATAGTAATACTGGATATATAGTTGCTGGGTCAGATTATAGTAGTATCACCGGCAATAATCCTTCTATGTCTGGAAGCTCAAGCTCAGATACAAATAATAGAAATAACATCAGTAAAATGCGTATTTCATCATACGCAATATCAAATGTCAGCGGATCATTCAATCCTGCCAATGCTTCTGTTGTTCTTGATACGGATTTTCCTCATTCTAACATATTAACAATTCTTCCTAATGGAACATTGACAAATATTGGTCAGGTGTATGGGAATGACAGCACGACCATCTACTCTAGGTACAAAAAATCAAGAGAGTCATTCTTTGAGAATGCGCTAACAACAAATACTGTTAATGGTGGAACAAAAACTTATTCGAAAGCCAGTAATATTTATGGTTTGCACTTTATGGATACGTCCATAAACATTAATAGCGTTGTCAATGCTTCAAAAGTTAGTGTTTTAGGAAATAAATGCGATAATTATCAAATGCCGGTGCATAGTATCGATTTTAATCTAAAGCAAAAGGGTGTTATTAACTTCTTTGCTGGAACGTATTTCACAGATAACAATTCTTTCTTCTCTTTACATGAAATTATTAGAAATAATGATGCTGTTCAAAAGAAAGATGGCAGTGGAAACGTAATTGAAGGACAATACACAAGTTACAATACCATCAAGGAAATTAAAGAAATTGAAGAAATATTCATTACAAGTGAAGAAGTTGGTGATAAAACATCAAAATACTCTGTTATATATAAATACAAAGGTAAAACTGGTAATGAAATGTATTCAGTTCCATTCAGAATTGATGGAAATCAAAATAAGTTTGTGATGAATATGAGTAACACTAATGACAACATTACGCCTTATACTTATTCAACAATGGGGACTGATGATTTTAATAGTTATGTCACTACTTATGGATATGTTTCTAGATTTAAAACAAGTCAAATTGGAGTTAATTCAGGCATTTCGAGCAATTCAAACAAGATATTCTATTATGAATTCCCAATGAATCCAGGTGAATACTGTTTAGGATCTGTTTCTGGTGGTACTGGTGCTTATCTCCTCTATCTTGATATTGGTGCTAACGCAGCGAAAACTCAAAGAACTATTTTCTATGAGCACTTCAAATATACTGATTTGACATTTGATTATCCTGTTGGTGTTGCTATCGTTGCAACTTCAACTGTTGCGGATAATGTTGAAAATGGTACAGCTCTAGATGAAACAAATACAGCTAATACTGTCGTGAAAGCTGGTTATAAAGGTGCGTTTAGTATCACAAGGAGTGGTAATAGTGTTTCGATATCTAGAGAATCTAGTTTTACCGCTAATGCGAAACCAACACTGGTTGGAGAACTGATGTGGGACAATTCACATCAGATGTATAATATACATATTCCACTGAGTGACGGAGACACGGGCTTCGAGAGCAACAAGAACCTGACTAGCGAGATAACTGCTAAAGAGACACATATAACTGATACAAGAAGAGTTTATTATGTTGACTATAACGTCAACCTTGATGAATACACAAAAACTCAAATTATTGATACAAAAGTTGATAATGGTGCGGTTAATAGAACATATTATCAAGAGTATTCAGACGGTACTTCATCAACTAATGTTGATAATATTAAGGTATATAACACAAATGGTGGTACAAGATATACTTCATCAGAATTAGCATATTCAGAATCTGCCGGAGTTGATAATTCCAATGTTAAGACATATGATACAACTCTTGGCATTAACAATACCATGATTCTCAAATTCAAATATGAAGAACCATCAGGTGCTGAGGTTACAGCGGAACTTGTTCTATCGTATGAGGCCGATGGAACATATTCACCAAAGGTATATCAGAAATTTAAAGAGTATGAATATACAGTATCATGTACCGGAAGTGATATTGTAATTACTATTATTGATAGGAGCAGTGGAGAAGGTGCTAAAGTCATTAAAATTAACACCGAATCAATTACAAAGACTGGGGCCGGGACTCAACAAAGTCCTTATGTGATAACTCCAACAACAATTTCGGTAACAAAAACTTCTTAAGCCTTTAAAGGATCGCGTCCACTTAATGGATTGTGGTCCTTTTATTATGGCTGATTATTAACGTACGAAATAACGTACGATATACTATATCCGAAAGGAGAAACAATAAAATATGGTTACACTTAATATCAGCAATGCTAGAGATAAACTATATCAGCTAGCGGCTTCTCGCATTAAGTATAGTGATGTTATAAACATCAGCACTAAAGATGGAAACGTGATAATGATAAGTGAAGAAGACTACAATAGTTTAATTGAGTCTCTTTATTTGGCTGGTATCAAAAACGTTTATGAGGATATTGAAGAAGCAGTAAATACTCCTACTAGTGATCTCAACAAAGGAGATCCATGGAAGTAGTCTACACCAAACAAGCTTATAAAGACTTTGATAAAATTAAACAATATCCAAGCCTAATGAAGAAGGTTCAATCACTAGTAGAATTACTTAAAGAAAACCCGTTTACCAACCCACCATCTTATGAAAAACTAATCGGTTTCAAAAATGTTTATTCAAGGCGAATAAATGTTGAATATCGATTAGTGTATGAAGTAAGAGAACAAGAAAAAGTAGTGGTCATCATCAGAATGTAGACACACTACGAATAAAATTACATCAATAAAGACCATGCCTATTAAGGGATGTGGCCCTTTTATTATGAAGGTAAAAATGTTGTAAAATGTTGTAAAAAACTCGAGTTGGAAAAATAAAGGATAGCATTGCTATCCTATTCTTTTCTTTAGTTCATCGACATCAAAGCCAATGTCTTTACCAGCTTGACGCATTGAAGTGTTATTTTTAGCCGCTAGTTGTTTTAAGACAAGAAGTTGCAATAGGGCTTTTTCTTTTTCGTTTGCTTGGGCGTAGTTATGGAAAGAAGTATAAAACACTGTTCCTTTTCCATATTTGAATTTTATCATGACAGGCAGTGGCCTCATTATTGAGCTATTTTCCATTAAAATGACTTCGCCATCGTGATTTATTATTTGCTTCCAGTAGCCTAAATCAAACTCGATATCAATGGTGTCACCAATTATTTCCCTGACTTCGTCATCTAAAACAATTGCGGACATCACTCTTTCTTCTGTATTTCCATCAACAGATAGTTTGTTTGGGAATGCATCTTCAATAAATTTACTGGCCCAGTCAGAAGCATAAACACAGCCACCGTTTTCTACAAAGCTTATTAAATCGTTACGAGAAATCTCGTCGGAAGTGCCACAATTGATAAAAAGTAGATCGTAACCTTTTAAACTATTTGAATCCGTATAATTATCATATTTGATTTCCATGGATTTTAATATTTTTCCAATGTTATCAAAACTAGGTGTGGAAACCGCGATTTTTAGTTCTTTTTTTTCAACTGGCTTAGTTAACTCATATAAGTCTTCAAATTGATGACAATACGGGCAGCCTTCATATTCATATAGATATTTAAGTCTTCTTGGGAATCTAGTGTAGGCAAATTTCTTTTCATCGTTAATGATAAAAGAATTTGTCGCTACTAAAGAAGTGCGACTCGCGTTTAAAACTACTCCATATGGTTTATTTGTTTTTGGGCAGTGTACCGCTCCAACAATGAATGTCTTTTTTGCCATAACTTAAGTTTATTTATCTATCGTTCACATGTCTAGATTTGATTTATATATTTATTATCTTCTTTAATTAATAATATTAGGATATAATCATTCTCTAAGAGTAAAAAATAAATGAAAAAGATTATCGAAGTTAAAACTAATAAAGATATAAAAAGATTTATCAACTTTCCATTAGAGTTATATAAAGACTCTCCATATTATGTCCCAATGCTATATGGGGATGAAAAGAAAATATTTAAAAAAGATTATGTCTATAACAATACATGTAAGACTATCTTTTATTTATGTGTTGATGAAAAAGATAAAGTATTAGGAAGAATAGAAGGTATTATCCAAATCGCTGCCAATGAGAAGTGGAATCAAAAAAGAGTGAGATTCACTAGGTTCGATTCTATCAACGACCAAGAAGTCGCAAACTTACTTTTTGATGCGGTATCTAATTGGGCTAAAGAGTATGTCATCGAAGAAATAGTGGGACCTCTCGGCTATAGCGATCTAGAAAGAGAAGGACTATTAATCGATGGGTTTGATAAACTTCAAACTTATGAAGAACAATATAACTATGACTATTATCAATCTTTGATTGAAAATTATGGATTTAGTAAAGATGTCGATTGGATTGAATATAAATTATTCCAACCTAAAGAAGCTGATCCAAGAATTGAAACTTTAGCCAAAAAGTTAGAAGAAAGACATCGAATTAGAATCTATCAACCAAAAAGCATGGGCAAATTTATCAAAGAATATGGTGATCAATTCTTTGAAATGATTGATACCACATATGGAAAACTATATGGCACAGTCCCATTTACTAAAAAGATGATGGAGTCATCAATCTCTAACTTTAAGTTACTTTTACGTCCTCAAGATGTCGCCGTTGCCTTAGATAAAGATAATAAAGTTTTAGGCTTTGCATTAATGTTCCCATCAATATCAGAAGTAGTGACTAAATATAAAGGAAAGATTGGCTTAAGATTCATCATTGATTTCTTTAGAAATAAAAAGCACCCTAAAGTCGTTGATTTAGGTTTAATTGGTATTCTTCCAGAATATAGTGGATACGGAATCGCTACCATGCTAGTGGATGTCTTTGTTAGACAATTTATCGCTCATCCAGTCGAACATTTAGAGACTAACTTAATGCTTGAAAATAACTTAAATATCTTGGGCTTTATGAAAAACTTTACTAGAGAATATACAAAGCGTAGAAGATGCTTTGTTAAGAATATATAGAATAGATTATTTCAATATTTCTAGATTTTATATTTTAATCTTTGATTTACCCTTCCTTTCATCTATCATAAATAAGAAGGGAGTTACATATATAAATATAATATGAAAAAGAGATTATTCTTATTTACACCTGTTTTAGCGTTATCTCTTTCCTCATGTGGTATCGGCAATCATCACGATATCAGTGAATATATTGCAAAAGAAATTAACTACAAATCTAATTTCCGTATTTTGCAATTAACCGATGTCCACCTCGCGGATAAAGATGACCAAAACTTACAATTCAAATTCATGGATTTAACGATTAATGACGCTCATCCAGATATGATTATTGTCACTGGTGACTTATTTACCATCGCAAGTAAATCCACCGCAAAGAGATTATTTAGTTATCTCGATAGCAAGAACGTTCCTTGGACAGTTACCTTTGGTAACCATGATGAACAATGCTTCTTCTCTGTTGACTGGATGACTAGTTATCTTAATAATTACGGTTCAAACTGTGTCTTTAAAGATATCCAAGATGATGATGTTCATGGAAACGCCAACTTCGCAATCAACTTAAAGAAAGATGGCAAGACTTTTGAACAATTAATCATCATGGACACCAATAGATATGACTTCGGTCATGGCTTCGGATATGACCATGTTAAAGATAATCAAATCAAGTGGTATGAAAGCTTAGTAGATTACACTACAACTGCTAATGGTGGTCTTACCGAAAGTTTGATGTTCTATCACATCCCTCTCCCAGAAATTGATAATGCTTGGGATGAAGCTCATAACGCAGACGGCACAACAAACGTTCATTATCAATATGGCGAAAAGAGAGAAAAGACCTGCCCACCAGATTATAATTCTGGATTCTTTGATAAAATCGTTGCTAAAGGAAGCACAAAAGCGATGTTCTTTGGTCACGATCACATCAACGACTTTAGAGTTGAATATAAAGGCGTTGTCTTCTCATATGGTATCAAAGCTACTGATAGGCTTTATAACGATAAAGATATGATTGGTGGACAAGTGATTATCTTGCATGATGACCATTCATTATCTTACGAACAAATTCGTCATAACTATAAGGAGGTATTATAATCATGGAAAACAAGATTAGTAAACGTTTCTACCTCGGAACATTAATCGTCTTTGCCATTATTGGCTCCTTATTAACAGTTTTTGCTACTAACTTATTAGCGGGTGACATTGCCACTGTTGGCTATTGGGGTAAAACTATTGTCGCTGACTTACCAGCAGTGATGATGGCGGCTATCTTTGTTTTTATAACTTTATATTTAATTAAGTTATATCGCCATCCAAAAACTTTCAAGAGAATGACTAAACTTTATCTAATTTTATTAGTCGTTTTCTCTGGACTTGGTGTAGTTGGTTGTATTCTCACCGGTACTGTGGCTTATGGTGACTTCTTAGCGCCATATCCATTCACTGGATACCCAATTATCTTCTTAATTTTACATTTAATGTTCTTAGGATTTGGCATCTCTCAACTCCTCAAACTTAGAAGAGTTAAAGATGATTTAGAAGTGAGAAAACTTAACTTCTTACAAGTACTTAAGAACATTGGCTATGTTTTATTTATCGGCTTAGTCTTCAATAGATTTGGCTATTTCTTAGGTATGCCTCTATATGTTTATTGGCGTTATTTCTACGCGACATTCCCATTCTATTTATACTTATTAATGCCTGTTGCCATTGGCGTATTTATGACCATGCGTAAGCTTGATATGCTTCCAAAAGGCAAGGGAAGTTTAATCTTCTTATGCATCGTAGCAGGCCTACATGTTGTCTTAGCGGCTTATATCATTATCATGGGCGCTAACGACACATTATTCGTTTCTAGTGTCTCAGCTTGTATGCCATTAGAAAGATTTGCTAGTATGCCAGTTGAGTTAATAATTCATGTCGTTGCGTATACTGCATTACTAACCTACTACATCGTTAAAGTGGTTAAAGAGAAAAAGGCAGAACAACAACAATAAAATATAGGACCCTTGGAGAAATCTGAGGGTCTTTTATTATGCTTATAAAGTTAGAAACTATCAGGATAACAAATTAAAGGTGTATAATAACTATATCGAAACTTATCAAATTATAAATTGATAAATGAAGATATCTATATGTATAATTATGAACATTTAAGGAGGCTATCCTCATTATGAAACTAAAAAAGAAAATATTGACTCCTATATTAATCGTTATATCATCTATCGCCTTATCAGGTTGTAGTTTCTTTCAAGACGCAATGGATTCTTTGAAAGATAAAACTAATCCAACTGAAACATGTGAACACGAATTTGATGAAGGTGTAGTACCCGCTGATAGTGAAGCGACTTGTCAAAAGAAGGGCAAAGTTGTTTATACATGTATTTTATGCGGACATAAGGAAAATCGTTTTGCCTACGCTCCTCATAAATCTAATGGCATTTATCAACATAGTGAAACTGAACATTACACAAACTGTGTGTGGTGTAATCAGATAATCGATAAAGAAAACCATAACTTTAGAGAAGAATTAATCACTCAATATGACTGCACACACGACGGATTATCTAGATATACATGTGATAAATGTGGTTATGTGAAGGAAGATATCCATCCAGCCGAACATTATCATAAGGAAAAAGACCATGTTGAACCAACTTGTCAATCTGCCGGTTATATCTCTTATGAAGATTGCCCAGGATGTGGTGAGCATAAAGATAACACCATTTTAGCCAAAGTTGATCATCATTATAACGGCAGAACTTGTGATTATTGTGGAAGGGATGAACTTTTAGAATATATCGATGATTTCAAATCTAAAGGCACTTCCCTAAATCCAATAATTATCGAAAGTGAAACTGAACTTATTAGTTTATTTGACTATGTCAACGTTAACCATATCACTGAGAGCAAATTCGTTAAAATCACTTATCCATACGAAGGAACAATCCAAAAAGAAATGAGTCGAGTAGGTGGCTTATGTACCGCTGCTAACTGGACAATTAGATATGGATTTACCGGTGGTGGTTTAGGCTCAGTTTCTTTCTCTACAGATCATTATGACGCTATGTATACTCTTAAATCTGGTGTCGATTATGAAGAAAAGAAATTTGCTCAACTATATAATCCTCTTGATGATTTATTAGCAAAGACACCTACTCGAAGTGCTTCTTTTGATAATTTCAAGATTAATAATAGAACCAATGTATTTAATAACATTGAAGATACTAATCAACTATATTATGCCGCTAGCCATGGCTATAAACCAGTTTGTAAAACTGGTTCTAAAGCCGAACACGTTTATAACGAGATGAAAAAGATCAACCGCCAAATTATTAATGATGATATGACTGATGCTTATAAGTTATTAATGATTTATAACTGGTTAATTGAAAATATCCAATATGACCATGGTGCAGTTTCGGCAGCTGATCGCGGCATGAATAATAATGAAATTATTGCGTGGGGTGTTGAAGGTGTTGTTGACGAAAAGCTTGCGATTTGTGATGCATTCAGTAAATCATTCTGTATCTTTGCCGCTATTGAAGATATTAAATGTATCCAAGCTAGTGGAAATTCTCATGCATGGAATAAAGTTTATGTAGATCCAGATGGTGATGGAGTCAAAGACTGGTATGTTATCGATGCAACATTCGCTAATTCAAGCACAACCACCTTCGAACTTTCTAACCATGATGAATTCTTATATTCCGATAGTGAAAAAACAAAAGCTGGTTATACTTCATCTTGCTATTTAGATGTTACAGCCACTAAGACATATAACTTTGCTAAAAACTTCTCCTATAACGGAGTTAATAAAATCTACTTAAATAATATGGATGAAGTTAACGCCTATCTCGATGCAATTATTCCTTTAGTGAAAACTGCTCATGCTGCAGGCAAAAATGTACAAATGGAATTCTTCTTTAAAGCCGGCCTCGAAAATCAATTTAAAGCTGGCAGTACATTCCATACACGATTAGGAACCGATTATGAAAGAAGTTGGAAGTTATCGATGTATGAATATTACGATGCGGTCGTGGAGTCATATTTCTACGAAGCTGAATAACTTATATACAAAGTATATAAAAAAGGAGCAATTCAACTTGCTCCTTTAATTTGCTATTTTTCTTAGTCACAGAATCTTTCAGCAGTGGCGATACCAAGTTCAACCATTCTTGAAAGGCCAAACGCTCTTTCTTCGGAGGTTAATTTATCTGGAAGAATAAAGCTATCAGTTACTGTTAATAAGCATAAAGCTTTTTTATTAAGTCTAGCGGCATTGGTGTATAAAGAGAATGCTTCCATTTCCACACCAAGAACCCCTAAACTTGCCCATTTCTTCCATGAATCTGGATCTGGATCATAGAACACATCAGCGGATAAGATATTGCCCCCATGATAAGGGATGTTATTTTTCTTTGCTTCATCACATGCGGCCATAAGTAGGTCAAAATCTGCAGTGGCGGAATATGTACCGGCGAGATGGAATTGAGCCACCCAGTTGCTATCGGTACTAGCAGCGGCGCAGATAATTACATCTTTAAGTTTAACTTTTGGCTGATATGCTCCACAGGTACCGACTCTGATAATTGCTTCGACTCCATAACCAGTAAATAATTCATAAGAATAAATACCGATTGATGGCATGCCCATACCAGAGGCCATAACTGTTAATCTTTTACCATTTTTGGTAAAACCAGTAAATCCTAAGATACCTCTAACATCGGTAACTTGTTTATAATCGTGTAAATATGTATCGGCAATCCACTTAGCTCTGACTGGATCTCCAGGCATGAGAACAACTTTAGCGAAATCGCCATCTTTTGCATTTATATGCGGTGTAGCCATTATTATGCTTCCTCACTTTCAACATGTCTATTGTATAACAAAATAGTCAAAGAAAGATAGATTTTTACTAAGTAAATTGCTAAAGTTATTCCATGGGAAGAATAAAGAAAGATTATATACCTTCAACAAGTGAGATAAAAATCCTTGATACAGTGGATATTCTAAACTCCAAAAATCTATATCCGTTACCTCAAGGTGTATATAAAATTCTTTCTGGTAGTAGTGAGCCTGAATTTATCATTTATCATGATATGCCGACTTATCGAACCCTTACTTCTTTTGGCAGTAAACATATCTCTAGACTGATTATGATGCTACTTAGAAATGACTATTTAGGGAAAATATATGACCAAAATAGTGACGAGTTATATCTAAAAATAACTGATAAAGGAAAGGTATTTCTTTATCACTACCATAAGAAGCATAAATACTCTTTCCAAAAGAAAAACGTATCTAAAAAACCACTTATCGTGGAAATTAAATAGAATATACGGGGTTTTCATTGAATATATTTATTATTCAATTATAATTAGTATATCTGAGTGATCGGAGGAATTTTTATGGTAGTTTCATTCGTATGGGAAAATGTGCCAACCCTTAACTGGATTCTCTCACTAGTTCTCATCGTCGCAATATATGGTCTCTTATTCTATATGTTCGCTAAAATAATTAAGCGAACCACAGGTTATATCATGCTAGCGGTTTCCGCTACAGCAGGATTATTAACATTTATCTTTTATCTCCAATATATCTTTGCTTTTGTCGAAGTATTAACTGGAGTTGGTATCACCATCTCCCTATTCTCAAACTTAGGAGATTTAAGACAGTTCTTAGCTAACCCATTTAAGACAAGCCGTATCAAAGCTTCGAAAGTGGCAGTGGAAAAGATTTATAATCGAGAAGAACTTTATAAGATTATCGAAACCACAGTTATTAACCTTTCTAAAACTAGAACTGGGGCAATCATGACATTTGAAAAGAATACTTCTTTAGCGGATGTTATGAAGAATGGTGTATTCGTAAACGCACCTGTTACTAGCGAACTTTTAACCACAATTTTCTATCCAGGTACCAGACTTCATGATGGCGCAGTCATTATCAAAGATAATGTGATTGTCGCTGCTGCAGTTTTCTATACCCCAACCACTAAACCGTTTGCTGGTAAATATGGTTCTCGTCATAGAGCAGCGATTGGTATTTCTGAAATCAGTGATGCAGTCACTATCGTTGTTAGTGAAGAAACTGGACGTATCTCCTTTGCGGTCAATGGACAACTCGATACAGTTACCCAAGAAACCTTCTTAAGAGCGTTTGAAAACTACATGGATGGAGTTACTGGTGAATAATGGATAGCAAAAATATCTATGATTACATCATCAAAATCCAATCCATCGCTAAAATTGGATTAGTCTATTCTAAAGATCCTTATGCGATAACTAACTATGAGGAAATCAATGAACTTTCTAGAAAATTTCTAGAGGAGTTTATGGAAGTCAATTTAGAAAGACCAAACTATTTTGAAAAACATATCTACCCAACCCCAAATATCTCGGTCAGGGTAGTGATATTAAATGAAGATAAAACCAAAATCTTGATGGTTAGAGAAGCTAAAACTCAAACCTATTCTATCCCTGGTGGGTGGTGTGATTTATATGATTCACCAAGCACTGCGGCGAGAAATGAATGTCTTCAAGAAGCGGGAGCAACCATCAAAGATTTAAGACTTATCGGTATAACCGATAGAACTCCACTTAGAAGTGAAGTATCTATTCCTAACTACGTTATCTCTTTTTACGCAAAGATCGATAAGCTATCTAGCGAACATGAATATGAAACCGATGATGTCAATTGGTTTGATATTAATGATTTGCCACCTCTATCTCGAAAGAGTGAAAAAGGAGAACTATTACGCTTTATCAAAGCGGCTATTAATGGAGAAACAATATTTGATTGATGATTTACTTAACTAACGCACAAGCTACTTATATTATCGTCTCTGTTATCGCTATATTAATAGCGATAATTTTAATCATATTTTTCGTCTATAAATTTTTCTACGCTAAGAAGCATTATAAGGATGCGGTCTATCTCAAATTAGCGAACCTTGCTAAGATCAATGATTTCTTACTATTAAATAATTATGCGATTGATTTTGATGACACCCATGTCGGAATTATCGACCATATTTTAATCAGCAAAAAATATATCTTTGTCATCAATGATTTTGCTCTTTCTGGTGTAGTTTCTGGCGACCTTAAAGATCGTTCTTTAAGAGTGATAACTAGCCAAAATAGTGCCAGATATATCTCCAATCCTTTAAACTACAATATCAATCTCATTAAGAGATTAAATCTCTATAATCATTTAGATCAAACTTTTGTTAAAGGTATCGTTACAGTCAATAATGATTGCCATGTTAATATCTCTAGCAGAAACGATCAATTTACGATGTTAAGAAGAAAAGATTTAAGGCGCTTCATCCTTAAATGCGATAAAGATAATGTCAAACCTTTAAAGGAAAACGAGATTGTTAATTTTATCAATAAACTCGATAAACAAAATCGTAATAGGAGAATCAATGACCAATAAAGAGTTAAGAAAAAGTAGTTGGGATGTCGTAAAAAAGAACGGTTATTTCTCAATAATTGTCTTTTTCTTTATGGCTATCATCATTGCCAGCTTAGTTTTTGTTAATCTTTTATTCGATGACTTATTTCTGATCGTTGTCCCACTTGTCGTTTTACCAATTTGTTTTGCTTTCCAAAGAGCGATTATTATTTTAAGAGAAAATGACACATTATCTTTCTCTTTGATTTTTAGTGGTTTTAGCCAGTATTTCTCAGAGAGATTTTCAAGCACATATTCATTCTTTAATAGCCTTTGGAAATTAATTCTTATCTATCTCGGAGTAGGGTTTATCACCTTCATCACCGTTAACCTATCTTTTTATAATACGAACTTTTTAGGAATGAAAGATATTATTGATGAAATATCTTCTACTCAACTAACGATCGAAGCCTTAGATTCTCTATATGAGCAACACCTAGATTTCTTTGTTAGTTATCGTATGGCGTTATCTCTTCCTTGCTTATTTGCTTTATCTATTAGTGCCTTATTTTTCTTTTCTAAGAATTCGATCTCTTTCTTTTTAAGAGCGACGCCAATCAAATTAAGTGGTAGGGATATCTCTTATCTTCATTTACAGATGATTAAATATCATAAAGGTTTATTTTATAAACGATATTTCGCTTTAAACTGGCCTTTATTCATCTTATTTATCGGTGGCTTTGCTCTCGGGGGATATGTTGGTAGTTTATATTATTATAATTCCAATTCTATTTTCACTTTTGGCTTAGCTTTTGCTTTAGTCATCTCTTTTGCAATATTTGGTTTTAAATACTTCGCTAATAAGGAAGCTATCTATCTCTCCTTAGTGGAGCAATATAAGTTTACCGAAGAATTATTAAATAAAAAAAGACAACAAGAGTTAGAAAGAATTAAACGTCAACAAGAACAATATCAAAAGATGCTTGACGAATTAAATCGTCAAAGAAGAGAAAAATATGGTGACGATTATGAAGACACCAATGACTTATAAAATAAAAAAACCTAGAACGAATCTAGGATATTGTCTACTGGAGCAGGCGACGAGAATCGGACTCGCATAGCTACCTTGGCAAGGTAGTGTTCTACCACTGAACTACGCCTGCATTTCCAAAGCGCTTAAATATTATAGCAAAAAATATTTGATATGCAATATAATTTCTAAAGATAATTTTGTAGAAGTAAATATAGGAGATATAAATATATGGTTACAAGTAAAGAAATCGCTGATCTCATATTCCCTGATATCGATTCTGACTTAGTTAAGTTAGAAGCTAGATATCCAAATAGAAATTTACCTGAAGGAGCGGAAGTGACAAGATTTGCTCCTTCGCCAACTGGTTTTTTACATACCGGTAGTTTATTTACTTCTTTAATCTGCTATCGTGTCGCTAAACAAACAGGTGGTGTTTTCTATGTGAGATTAGAAGACACTGACACCAAAAGAGAAGTGCAAGGTAGTGGATTAGAACTCCTTAACCAACTCAGATTATTTGGTATCGTTCCTGATGAAGGATATTTAGGCGACCATGAAAGTGGTAATTATGGACCATATGTTCAATCCAAAAGAGCGGATATCTACAAAGTAGTAATTAAACATTTATTAGAAAATGATAAAGCCTATCCATGTTTTTGCTCTCCTGAAGAACTTGAAGATATCAGAAAAGAACAAGAAAAAGTTAAAGATAACCCTGGATACTATGGCAAATATGCGAAATGTAGAAATCTTTCTAATGAAGAAAGAAAAGCTAAGATTTTAGCGGGTGATCCATATGTAATTAGATTTAAATCTAATGGTGACCACCTTAACAAGATTCAAGTTACTGATTTAATCCATGGTGATTTTGAAATTGCCCAAAATGATTTAGATATCGTTATTTATAAGAGTGATGGTTTACCAACTTATCACTTCGCTCATGCGGTCGATGATCATTTTATGAGAACAACCACCGTCATTAGAGGGGCAGAATGGATCGCTTCTTTACCAATCCACGTCGAACTTTTTGAAGCTTTAGGATGGCAAAAACCTAGATACGCACATCTACCTGTCATTATGAAAGTAGGGGAAAATGGAAATAAGAGAAAACTATCTAAAAGATTAGATAATGAAGCAGCGGTCTCATATTTCTTAAAAGATGGCTATCCAACCGAAGCCTTAATCATGTATTTAATGACGATCGCTAATAGTAATTTTGAAGAATGGATTTTTGAACATCACTTTGAACATATGGAAGATTTTATCTTCTCCTTTGATAAGATGTCTTTAGATGGAGCCTTATTTGATATGGGTAAGATGAGCTTCTTCTCTAAAGAAATATTAGGCAAGATGACAAAAAAACAAATCCTCGATATGACTATTAAATATTCTAAAGAATATAATAAGGATTTATATGACCTAGTAAATAGGGATCAGAAGTATTACATGGAAATCATGAATATCGAAAGAGAAAAAGAAAATCCAAGAAAAGATTATGAAAAACTTGGTAATGTCTATGAACTCATCGCTTTCTTCTATCCTGATTTATATGACCAAATGGTCAAAGAAAACCCAATTCAATTCAATGAAAAGTTCACTAAAGAAGATATTACTGAAGCCTTACTTATCATCTCTAAAGAATTATCTTTAGATCAAGATGAACAAAGCTGGTTCGCTAACATGAAAGAAATCGGAGAAAAACTTGGCTTTGCTCCAAATGGTAAGACCTTTAAACAAAACCCAGATATGTATAAAGGCACCGTTGGTGATATCGCTGAATTTATCAGATTATCCTTAACCTTAAGAAAGAATTCACCTAACTTATATTACGTGATGAAAATCTTAGGAAGAGAAGAATGTGATAGAAGATTTCATCAAGTTATAGCAAATCTATAATTAGTGGTGGTATAATACCACCTGCTGGCCTAATGGAGAAGTGGCTTAACTCAGTGCCCTCTCAAGGCACCATTCACGGGTTCGAATCCCGTTAGGATCACCACACTGAAAATTACTCGCTACCAAATCGATAGAGATTCAATTCGATATCAAAAAAGCGAGTTTTTTATTTGCTAGCTATGCTAGAATTTCAATATAAAATACGAATAGTATTATCGAATCAATACGAAACGGGTTGGAATCTTGACCATATTAAGTAGTGGGAACACGGAACACCGTGCGGGGGGAACTCGCTACTTTTGCTTAACGAGATTGAAGATGCTACTTAAGTAGATTAGAATAATATTAATCAAGGTTTGCATATGAAATACATAATGAATGTTGAAAATGGATTTATTGAATATTTAAATAGCGACTCAACTCTAGATTGCTATCTTTTAGAACGCGGAAAAATTTCTAGTTCTGTTTGCGCAACCATCGAAGAAAGAGCACACGGTAATAATGTTGTTTACTTTCTATTCGATTCTAGAGAGCCTCGCGTTACTGAGTCAAAACGAAAACTTTATATAGGTGAAACAACCAATGTCTATAATCGAATGATTGGTCATAATGGAACTAAAGATTGGTGGACTAATGCAATTATTTTTACTGGAGATAAGAGAAAAATTAACGAAGTGTGTGTAATGGCACTTGAAAATTTGCTGATTGAAGCATATAAGAGCTGTGGTCTTTATGATTTAATGAATTCACAAAGCTCATGCAAAGACACTGATGGTGATGACTATGATACAAAAATGAACTATATCTTCGACCTCTTAGATGTTAACGGATATCCAATACAAATTGAAAAAGTTGAAAATAAATCCCAAAAAGATATTGATAATATTTCAAAGACAGAGAA
>JAILBR010000064.1 GCA_024680795.1 Bacilli bacterium
ATTCCTTCACCAGTTCCTGGCATCATATAACCCTTTTCATCAACTGGGCAATAAGGGTCTAATCCTCTTCCTGGATATTTCAAACAAACTTGATAGTCTTCTACACCATGTCCTGGGGCAGTATGAACTAAGCCAGTGCCAGCGTCGTTAGTGACATGAGTACCAACGATAACCAAAGAATCTCTATCATAAAATGGGTGTTTGCAAACCACATATTCCAAATCTTGACCAGTAAATTCTTTTAATAATTTAACTTCACCAAGTTCAAGTTCGTTAGATAACGATTCTTCAAATTCCTTCAAGAAAACTAACTTGCCTTTATTTGTTTCATATAACCCATAAATAAAATCAGGATGAGCAGAGATAGCTAAATTAGCTGGTAATGTCCAAGGAGTTGTGGTCCAGATAACTAATCTAGCGTCACTAGGAAGAAGCCCTTTGCCGTCTTTGACAGGAAAAGCAACATAGATTGAATGAGATAATACATCCGCGTATTCAATCTCTGCTTCTGCTAAAGCGGATTCACTGCTTGGAGACCAATAAACTGGTTTAAGTCCTTTATAAATAAGCCCTCTTAATGCCATTTTAGAAAAGACATCAATTTGAGCAGCTTCAAATTCTTTTTGTAATGTTAAATATGGATGGTCATAATCACCAACTAAACCAAGCCTTCTAATCTGTTCTTTTTGATTAGCAACTTGTTTTAAAGCATATTCTTCACATTTTTTTCTAAATTCAACGATTGGAGTTGTTTTACGATTAACTCCACTTTTGGTTACCATGTTTTCAATTGGTAAGCCATGTGTATCCCAACCAAAAACGAAAGGAGTTTTATATCCTTGCATATTTTTATATCTGATAACCAAATCTTTTAAGATTCGGTTAAGCATGTGACCACAGTGCATGTTTCCATTCGCATATGGTGGGCCATCATGAAGCACAAACTCTTTCGCATCTTTACGATTGAGATTCATTTCTTCATATAAATTTTCTTGTTTCCATTTCTCTACTAAGACCGGTTCTTTGATGTTGAGATTGCCTCTCATTTCAAAGTTGGACTTGTTCATTAATAATGTATCTTTATAATTCATAAGGTCTCCCTTCTAAACTTTTATGCCATAATGTTATGTAGTATATCACTATTTCTATTATTTAGAAATAAATAAATATACAGGAATGTTGGATGATGAGAATGAGGTGTAGGCTTTTGCCCTAGTATCAGTAGCGTTCATCATTCCTAAATATCTTGAATTAGTGACCGCTTCTTTTAACACTAAGCCGCCAGAATAAGATTCAACTTTCCAATTTGTCGCGCTATTAGCTAAACCAGTACTACTTCCTGAATAACCTAAATTAATCGATGTTGCCCCATTTGTAATGGTGATTATATATTCGTCGGTCTTATTTTCCGCTAAAACAAAAGTCACCGCAGCGTAATCATCTTTTGCGGATGAGAATTGAAGAACACTGCTTGCAATATTTGCTTTAGCAAATAAAGAACCATCAGGAGATAAATAATATGTTTCTGAAGCATCGAATGCTGTAGCTTTGGTATAGTCGCCTTCTCCTGGATCATCCCCTGAATCATCGCTGACAGTTACTGATAATTTAATAGTATTTTTTGTGGTTTCGATGGTAATTTCTTTACTTCCTTTATCTTCGGCGGCAAAAGTGATATTTGATAATAAATCACTATCACTAGCGGAAGATATAGATAAGTCGTATCCAACTTTTTTAAGATCTAAGGATTGAACTGAAATAGTGTCACCAACTTTATATTCTGTTTTTGTATTATCGCCTAAAGCAAAATGATGAGTCTCATTTTTATTCATTTCTAAAGCCACACATGTTGGTCTTAAATCTTTAAGTGAACCAGCAGTAAATCTAAGATCACCGTAGACATAATCAACTAATTCCGGATAATCAACGAATGGATTTCTGTTATTTTGGCATCCTTTTCCAGCTGTAGAGTTATAAGAATAAACTGACTCATTATGATGCATTTCTTCTAAAGTGACTTCATTGGTATTCCAATCGAGTAAATCATCAAGACCACCGATACAATATGGAAGTGCGTTTTGAAGATATAGTTCATATCCTCTTTCTTTAACTTCGTCTTCACTATAGGAAGAGTTTTCTATTAACGCCAAAGAGCGATAATAATTTGCTAAAGTAACATACTCATTTGAATCTGGGTTTATTAATTTAGCTTGTGAAAGTCTATTATATCCAATATTATCTTTGATAATATTTAAAGCCGGCATATCGACATCAATTGACTTACTTGATTCAGTAAAGGAACTATGTTCAACATCGTTATACATAACTCCCATATAGAAAATTGCTCTAGCGAGTTTTCCTTTATCGACATCATCGACTGGAGAGAACCATTTTCTAGTATATTCGTATGAATCTTTATTTGTATAATCAGGGGCATTTGGATTAGCGTTGCCCAAACATTTATTACCTCTTGAGCCATTGCCACTAGAATAAGCAGCATATAAGTTATGGAAGTCTGTCGCTCTTCCTAAGGTTTTAACTGCGTTACCAGTTGTAGTGTTAGTCATTAGTGAAGCGCAGAAAGCGTGTTCTCTTTGCCAACCAGTATTTGTGTTAGATTTAGCGATGTTTCTACCATAGACACTAGCCATCATTGAGAAGTCATATAAATCATGATCAGCGTCACTATTGGTTTCCCAGTTAACTGGTGAAGCATAGTTTAAACTCTTCTTATCTTTAGAGATAATCGCGTGTAATTTTGCTTTTAAATCTTCACCATTTTCCCAAGTTAAATCGCCATAATAGTTATTATAATAACTACCATCGTATTCTTCACCTTTAACAACATCAACTTTAATAGTTTCAACTGGATAGCCACCATCTTTTAAAGAAATGTTAATCAAAGCGGTTCCTAATTCTTTTCCCACTACTTTTCCTTCTTCAATGTCAATAATGGAAGAGTTAGACGAAGATAGATAAACTGGTGTATCTTCGCTGGCATTAGAAGGATAGAGAGTATACTCAATATCTTTCTTTGTTCCTTTAACAAGACGCATAGTCTTATATTTTGCGTTTACATCACTAGCTAAAATGTGATTGGATGAATCTTTTTTATCCACGACAGTAACATGTGATTTAGCACAGAATTCTTTTGATGTTGAATAAATATCACATTCTCCACTCTTGTTGGCAACTAATTTCCCATTTGCGTAATCAGCTACACTATCATCAGTAGAATAGTAGCCTAGTGCTTGAGGGACTAGAATCATGCCACTTGCGGATGGTGATAAATTAAGTGTTTCACCCACAGTAAGTTCAATATTTTGCGTGAGTGATATCGATTTATCTTCATTATCAACAACAGAAAACGCCATAACAGTTAATGGTTCATCACTGTCATATAAATTATTTTCATTATTATCGTTATAAATCTTTAATAAAGTGCTGCCAATCGCTTTGCCTTTAAAGAATTTGCCTTCGGTTTCTAAGATAGTTTCATCTTCTATGATGTATTTTGCATTTTTAAAAGCATCATTAGGCATCACGACTGGATTAACATAATAATAGTTATCAACAGCCACACTTGTAGCGGATACCGAAACATAGATTCTTTCTGCATTGACTTTTTCTTTAGGCAAAACTGGAGCAGGAATATCATCAATGGTTTGTCCGACTGGTTCGTTATAACTATAGTCACATCTTGAACAATAATGAAGGATATATCCTTCAGAAGTGTGATCTTCCGTTTTCATATCATGCCCTAAGTGGCTGATTGTTTTTTGTTCACGATTTAGTTCAACATTATCATCTAAACAATAAGTTACTAAGTCATAATGACCATCATTAGTGCAATCCGCTTCCACCCTATTTTCTTCTTTAGTAGCGGTATGAATATGGCCAGTTGCAGGGATTTCTTGATAAGTTGTGTAATCACATCTTGAACATGTATCATAAGGTTCATAACCTTTTTCAGTACACGTTGGAGCCTTCCCATCATGATGAACTAAATCATGATTTAGAGCCGGAATTGTTTTATGCTCTTTTGATAATTGTTCGTGACAATCAACACAGTAAACAACCGAATCGTATGATCCATCTTTTACACAAGTTGCGTCGACTTTATTTTCAATTACTAGGTCACCTGGTTTATGTTCATGTGGAGGATTTGAACTACTATTTCCACAAGACACCAAAAAAGGTATTAGTAACACTAACGCTAAAAATCTATTTAACTTTTTCATGGATTTATTATCGCACACATGAGCGAAATAAAAAAGAACTTCACTAAAATATGAAGTTCATTTTTAAGCAAAATTATTATTTATTTTTTCAAGAAATCTGGAATGATGCTGTCTTCTTCGAAGTTTCTTTCCACTTCTCTTTTGGCGGTATCAACGAGTTTTTCTTCAAGTTCAACACTCTCGCGTGGTTTGACTGGTGCCACCATCGTTTGCGCAGTAAAGTCGATATCATTTTCGAAGTCACTAGCGATAACACTAACGAACATTTCATCGGTCAATCGATCGTTTATTGACATGCCAAATTTGATGTCTAATTCACCACCAGCTGCCTCTATGAGTAGGTTAACACATTCCTGTGCTTCAAATAGGCTAACTTGGGTACCGCAGGTGATAGCAACAACCGCTCTTCTAGCTCCAGCAATACCGGTTTCAATAAGTGGGCAATTAATGGCTTGAGTAGCGGCGTCTCTAGCTCTATTTGGACCAGTTCCTGAGCCATAACCAATTAAACCAACACCTGACTTCCAGAGTGTATTTTTAACATCAGCAAAGTCAAGATTGATGATAGCAGGTAAGCAAATTAAGTTAACAACCGTTCTAACCGATTGAGCTAAGATAGCATCTGCATTTTTAAATGCATTACCGATTAAAGCGTTTGATTCGTTCATCAATAACTTATCATTACTAACAACGATTAAGGAATCGACTTCTGTTTTTAAGTCGTTTAATCCTTTAATGGAATTTAAGATTCTAGTTTTACCTTCAAAGGTAAATGGACGTGTAACGATAGCGACAACAAGAATGTCTCTACCTTCAATATGTTTAGCAATATTAGCGATAACTGGAGCAGCACCTGTACCAGTTCCACCACCCATACCAGCAGCGATAAAGACCATGTTGGCATCTTTAACGATTTCTCTGATTTTATCAGCACTTGCTTCCGCTGCTTCTTTTCCGGCTTTTGGATCACCACCAGCGCCTAAGCCACCAGTGAGTTCTTCTCCTAAGATGATACGGTTTGGAGCTTTACTTGTGCCAAGAGCTTGGATATCAGTGTTTGCAACATAAAATTCGACATTGGTAATCTCTTCATCAATCATACGATTGACTGCGTTATTTCCAGCACCACCAACGCCAATGACAACGATTTTTGCGGCTGGTTCTAAATTATCCGAATAAAAATTATCTACCATGTTTTGTCTCCTTTTAGTCTTCCCTACTTACTGTTGTAGTCGCGGTATTGATATCTTCTACCACTCCTGGATGATTCTTGTGCACCAAGATAGCTCCTAAACAAGCACACAAGCTTGGATCTCTTGCCCCAATTGTCCTTGGAGCCACAATCCTGATATCTTCTTTATTTAGTTTATTTTTTAAATAACCTAATAAGCCATGTAATTTACTTCCTCCACCAGTAAGGATGAAAGGTAAGTTTCTAAAGGTGTCTACTTTATAGGCAACAGCAAGTTGTTCAATTGAAACATTTGCTAAGCCAACAAATTTATCTAGAGATTCAGATATAATCTGATTTAAGTCTTCCGCATATCTCTTCTTTTCTCCATCTGGTGAAGTTGTGATTGGATATAAGAAGTTCATTTTACGAGTATCTAAACCATATAATTCTTTGAGATGTTCTGCTTCTTTTTCGTTGATATTAAAACATTCAATGATTCTTTCAGTGATATTATCTCCACCCCAAGCAAAGCTTCTACTTGCAAGTAGTTTGCTTCCACTTATTAACGAAACGGATGTTGAATAAGCACCAATATCAATTAAGAAGTAATCACTTGGTAAATCGACATAAGTCGCAAAGAGTTCGCTAATCGCAAAAGTTGAAACAACTTTATGAGAAATATTGATACCAGCGCTAGAAATCACACCGCTATATTCAGCGTTAATCCTTTTTGGTAAGGTATGTACTTTTGCTTGTACACTAATAGCGCGTGATATTTTTCCAATAGGGGCGACCGCATATCTTTCTCCACTATCAATACGATAGATTTCAGGAATTGTATCGATAAGATCGTTATCTACAGGCAATTTCTTATTAGAAATAATGCTATAAATATTGATGATATCTTGATTACCAATCACTCTTTCTTTAGAAATGACAGAGGTGATTTGAGTAGTTCCGTAAATTTCTAATCCATATGGAGGAAGAATAATGACTGCGTCATCAATAAGTTCATGGATATTATATTGTTCATCATTAATTGGATTGATTTTAGCTAAAGTTGCTAAAAGATTTTCACGGTCAACGATTGAACCGTTTTCAAGAACATGACGAGTTGGAATCTTTTTGACGTAGTGAACAATAACTTGGTTCTTGTCCACGCTTCCAATCATCACTTTAACGAAACGATTTGATAGTTCAATAACAGTAATTCTAGATTTCATACACAACAATTTTACTCAAAAGAAGTAATCATAACAATACTTTATTTTTAAAAATAAAAGCGACATTTCTGCCGCTTAATGTTTTAACATACATTTCTCTTACTCGTATGCGAGTAGTTTTTCTTCGTTATCTTTATCGTTTTCCACACTATCTTCGTTTTCTTTGTTATCTTGTTTTTCCTTACCATTTTCTTCCTTGGCTTGAGTGACAACTTTTTGATTTCCGAGTGTGGATATGTAGGTTGGAATTGCAACCGCTGATAATACTGCAAAAACACCTAAGCAAGTAAGAGAGAATTGTTTAACGACTAAAACAAATTTCGATTTGTGGTGTCGAAATAATTTGTTTTTCATTTCCATAAACTTTTCCTCCTTTACTTATTTTCTTTCGATGATGCGAAGCTTACTGCTAGCTGCACGATGATTAACTTCTAACTCCTCTTGACTTGGTACGATAACTTTACGATTTACTTCGATAAAATCTTTTTCTTCATTTTGGAGAGGCAAATCATATCTATTACCTTCCGTAACAGTTAGAGATTTAAAAATTTGTTTTACAATCTTATCTTCTCCAGAATGGAAAGATATAACTGCTAATCTACCTCCACTTTTTAGTAGGTACACTACTTTAAGTAGAGTTTTATATAGGACGTTCAATTCATCGTTAACAGCGATGCGTAGAGCTTGAAAGACTTGTTTAGCGGGATGACCCACTTTTTTAAGTTCTTTCTGTGGTTTGCTTTTTTTAATGATTTCCACTAGTTCGAACGTAGTTTCAATCTCTTTTTCTTCACGATATTTGACGATGTTTTTAGCGATGCTATATGCGTATTTTTCTTCGCCGTATATCTGGAAGATATCTGTTAACTCTTTTAACGAATAAGTGTTAACAATTTCTTTGGCGGTCAAAGGATTTCTTTGATCCATTCTCATATCTAGAGGTGCATCATACCTATAGGTAAATCCTCTGGAAATGTCGTCAAATTGTGGGGAAGAAACCCCTAAATCCATCAAAATTCCATCAACCTTATCGATGTTTAAATTTTCTAAAATCTTGTCTACATCGACGAAGTTTGAACGAACTAAGACATAATTTTTGGCGACTTTTGCTAATCGTTCATCGCTTTCTTTAATCGCGGTTTCATCTTGATCAACACCAACTAGTAACCCTTTTTCAGAAAGTCTAGATAGAATAGCCTCGCTATGTCCGCCTCTTCCTAAAGTAAGATCGACATATACGCCATCGCTTTTGATGTTAAGTCCTTCGATTACTTCTTTTAGAAGTACAGGGACATGTTTCTCACTCATGACTATTCACCAATTGATCAGCGATTTCTTCAAAAGATTTGGAGTTTTCTTCATCATATTTTTGATATGCTTCTAAATCCCAAACTTCGAAGTGACTACCAACACCGATAACGGCGACTTGTCTAGAGATGTGATATTTATTTAATGTTGCGACAGGTATTTGAATACGGCCAAGTTTATCGACATTGAGTTGAACAACACTAGCGAGAACATTTCTGATATAGTCTCTTGCTTTTTTATTTTCATACTCAAGTTTTTCTAAAGAGTTACAAAGGACACCAAATTCTTTTTCATTATAAATGGATAGGCATCCTTCAAATCCTTTAAGGACGTATAAAGGAGAACCACCACTTAATCCTTCTCTAAGTTTAGAAGGAATCATTAGTCTGCCTTTGTCATCTAGATTATGTTCATAATAACCGTAATACATTTTCTCCCACTTTCTACCGTATTTCTACCACGTCTACCCAAATTATATGCGGGTATGCGAGTAAAATCAAAGAAAAAAAGAGACAACAAATGTTGCCTCTATATGTATTAATAACCTACAGAATTTTATAATTCGATGTCGTCTAATTTAGCCCAACGATCATCTTTTTTGTTCTTCTGTTCTTCTAAATATTCGTCTTCGCTTAGGATGCGATATCCCTTTCCATCATCAGGCAATTCTTCTCCTTTAGCGGTAACCACCATCGGAATTTCAGCAATGATGAGTGAGATGATATATGGATCAATTTCAAATATATCGTTTTTCTCAAAGAACAATTCTTCATCGTCTTCAATCTCGTCTGATACGTTAACCGTATCAGCGAAGTTAAGGTTAATGATTACATCCTTAAGAGAGTAGGAGCTAACCGCGGTTACTTTGCAAGAAATATGAATGTTCATCACAAAAAGTGAATCATAAACATCACCCTTGATAATGAAATGACAATTCTCAATTTTACGAATGTGGCTTTCATCAAATTCAAAGTTAGAGAAGTCTAAATCATTCTCAAAAATATATCCCTTTTTTAAGAACCAATTTCGGTTGATTTGCATATCCTACATCCTTAATTCGATATTGAATTTTTTATTTAATTCAAATTTTATCTTATCCATCGCATCAATGATTTCTTTATCGGTCAATGTGTGATCAGAATTTAAAGTAATGTTAATAGCAACACTCTTCTTATTTGGGGAAATATTGCTACCTTCATAAACATCAAAGATATTTACATCTTTAACGATACCTTTTCCTGCCACTTTGATAACTTTAATAATGTCGCTTGCAGGAACTCCTTTATCTATGATAAAGGCTAAGTCTCTAGAAACGGTTGGGAATTTAGAGATAGGTGCCATCTTATTAATGGTCACTTTTGCTTCTAATAATGGTTCTAAATCCATTTCAAGAACAAATACTTTATTCTTGCCAAAGTCAAATCCTTTATAGGCATTTGGATGAAGTTCGCCAAATACACCAATTGGCTTATTTTGGAAGATAATATTAGCACTCTTACCTGGATGTAATTCTTCTTTACTAGAAGAATATCTTTCAAATTTAAACCTACTTGCTTCAATTCCAAGAATTGAGAAGACGCCTTCAACAAGACCTTTTAAGTCATAGAAAGAATACTCAATTTGAGATAATAAATCTCTTAAATATCTATTACCAACTAAGACGATAGAAAGGTGTTCTGCTCTTGAAGATTTACTAATCATATCAGCGGTTTCGAATAACGCTAAATCTTTAGCTTGTCTACTGACGTTATAACTTGCTACTTCGAGTAAAGAATAAGCAATATGTGTTCTAAATACTTCTCTTTCATCAGTTAATGGATTGAGAATTTGATAATGCTCTTCATCATGTAAGAAGTTGAACTTTTCAGCATTTTTCTTGCTTAACAAAGAATATGTTAGACATTCATCTAATCCTTGATCAAGGAGATATTCTCTAATAGCTTTGACACGTGATTGTCTTAAAGATAATGCACCGACTTTGACATCGAGATTTGGAAGGATGCTCTTTACGTGAACAAAACCTAAAAGTCTAATCACTTCTTCGCTTAAATCCGCATCACAGCTGACATCAAGTCTGAACTTAGGTGTAAGTGATTCGAAGCGGTATTCATCGAGGAATTTGACTTGGAAATATAATCTTTCAAGTGCACCTTTGATGTCTTCTTTAGTGAAATCTGTTCCTAATCTCTTGTTGATTTTTGTTACTGAACTGACAATTAAACGATTTGGTTCTTCTTCATTTTGATAATGAACAATATCAGAACACTCTTTAGCGTCACAATATTCCTTAATCAAATAACTAGCAAAATTTATGACTTCATCAGCTTGAAAATGGTTTGTGCCTTTAACAAATCTTTGGCTAGATTCACTTGAAAGACCAAGCCTACTTGATGTACGTCTAATTGTCGCTCCATCAAATGAAGCAGCTTCGATATAAATATTCTTGGTGTTGTTATCGACTGCGCATTCTAAAGCGCCCATCACACCGCCTAAACACATCATTTTACCTTCACTAGAAATAACCATGTCGCCGTTTTTGACTTGATATGTCTTCTCGTCTAATGCGACAAAATCACCTTCTAAATCAGTTCTAGCAATGAGTTTATGAGCAGGTAATTTATCTTTGTCATACATATGAAGTGGTTGGCCTGTTAGAAGCATGACGTAGTTACCAATATCTACGATATTGTTGATGCTTCTAATTCCCATACTTCTCAATGCTTCTTGCATGATTTTTGGAGATTCTTTGATAACAATGTCTCTTAATTCACGCCCGGCGAATTGAGTGCATTTTTCTGTTTCGCTTCCCACTACTAAATCAGTTTTGAAATTTTCTTTAACTTCATAGGAAGGGATATTAACTTCTCTAGAGAAGATTGCACCAATTTCTCTAGCAACATTATAAATAGATAATAAGTCTGGACGATTTGCTAAAACCTTAAGATTTAAGATGGAATCATCTAATCCTAAATAGCCTAAAACATCTTCATTTCCCACTTCTGCATCTTCTGGTAATTCTTCGATGCCTGCAGTTTGAGACTCACTTAAATACTTCGGATTAACGCCAAGTTCATTTAATGAACAACACATACCATTAGAAGAAACTCCTCTAATCACAGAAGCCTTGATTTCACCACCAGGGAGTTTTGCTCCCACTCTAGCAACGATAACTTTTAAACCTTTTCTGGCGTTTGGAGCACCACAAACGATTTGTTCAACTCCATATTTAGGTCCTAAATCAACTTTTAAAACATGTAAGTGATCACTATCAGGATGCTTTTCGCATTCTATAATATGACCAATTACTAAATTTGTACCACTAGCTAAAGTGGATACTTCTTCCACTTCAATACCCGCAAATGTTAATCCATCAGCGATTTGTTCTGGAGATAAATCACTTAAATCAACGTATTTTTTAACTTCTTTTAAACTTACTAACATTGTTCCTTACCTCCTTCATTATGCTTTTTTACGATATTGATGTAAAAATCTTACATCATTTTGATAGAATTTACGGATGTCATCGATACCGTATCTCAAAATAGCGACTCTTTCGATACCGATTCCAAAGGCAAATCCACTATATACTTCTGGGTCATAACCATTCATCTTTAGAACGTTTGGATGGACCATACCGCCACCTAAAATTTCGATATAACCTGTGCCCTTACACATTGAACAACCTTTGCCATCGCAATTTGCACATGTAATATCAACCTCAACACTTGGTTCTGTGAATGGGAAATAGCTTGGTCTAAGTCTAATTTCTCTCTTTTCACCAAACATTTTCTTAGCAAAGAGCTCTAATGTGGCTTTTAAATGACCAATATTGATGTCTTTATCAATGACAAGTCCTTCGATTTGAGCAAATTGATGACTATGTGTAGCGTCATCGTCGTCTCTTCTATATGTCTTACCTGGACAAATAATACGAACCGGTCCGCCATTACTTGCTTGCATTTCGTGAGCTTGAATTGGGGATGTGTGAGTTCTTAATAAGACATTTTCATTAATATAAAAAGTATCTTGCATATCTCTTGCAGGATGATCTTTTGGAATATTTAATAGTTCAAAGTTATATAAATCTTGTTCGATTTCTGGTCCTTCCGCCACTTTAAATCCCATTCCTAAAAAGATTTCAGTGATTTCATCGGTGACGACATGGAATGGATTTTTTCCGCCTCTAGTATAACTAGTGCCTGGAAGAGTGATATCAATCTCTTCTTTTTTAAGCTTTTCATCAAGTGCTTTTTTAGCAAGGATTTCTTGCTTCTCGTTTAAAAGAGTAGCGATTTCGCCCTTAGCCATGTTAAGTGCTTGACCAAGTTCTTTTCTTTCTTCAGGAGAAGCGCTACCAAGAGCACTCATAAGTGACATAAGTTCACTCTTTTTTGATAAATACTTGTTTCTAATCTCTTGAAGAGCTTCTAAGTCATTAGCGGATTCGATATCTTTTCTCGCTTCTTCAAGGATTTCATTAATTCTTTCTTTTACCATAGTAAATACTTCCTATTTCAAATGTACAAAATAGAGTATATCAAAAAAATATAACAACTTGAAATAAATATTTCATAATCGCTATATTTCTATCTTTATAAACTTCTATCTAATTTTATTCATCAAAATGCCACCAGCAATTGCGACATTTAAACTATCGATATTTTGTATTCTAATTTTAACCTTCTTTGTTGCAAGTTCCGCCACTTCTTTTCTGACTCCATGACTCTCATTTCCCATCACTAAGATAAACTTATTTGGGACATCTAGATTTTCTAAATCCACACTGTCTTTGTCTAGGGTAGAAACTATCACTTCGTGGCCATCGATAATCTTAGATATGTCTCTTTCAAAAGCGGGAATAGCAAATATCGCTCCCTTAGAAGAATTGATGACCTTCTCATTATAAATAGAGCAGCTATCCTCACTAACAAATACTGCATCATAGTTAAATGCTAAAGCGGTTCTAATCAAGGTTCCAACATTTCCTGGATCACTTACTTTATCTAAATATAATATTTTATTATATTTTTTATCGTCATATTCTCTCATTTTAGCGATAAAAACGACGCCTTCGGGATTAACATTACTTGATAGTTTTTTAAGAATATCTTCACTGACAATATTTAAGGTAACATCTTCTGGAACATCAATCCATTCGGTGGCAAAAATCTCCACCACTTGATGATGTTTTAACGCCATTTCTAAAGATTTATAAGTCTCCGCTAAAAACATTTTATGCATCTTGCGATACTTATTTTCCTTTAAGGAAGAAGCAAATTTTATACGTGCATTATCTTTGCTGGTTATCGTTTTTATCATGAGAATTCACCTCTTATTAATTTCTTTCTACATACATCATAATTTGGACAATATTTATACACTACATTCCAGAATGCTTTCGAGTGATCATATACAACGATATGACTTACTTCATGCACTACTACACTTTCGATTATGTCATGAGAATAATGCATCAACACCGTTGAGTAGCGAATTGTTTTTGTTTGCTTTGAGTTGCTACCATATCTAGATTTCATGTCTCTGATTCTTACTTTGTAAGTAGGCAATTTCATCAAACTTGTATAATAGTTGGTTAGTTTTGTTACATAATCTAAGAAATGTTTTTTTAATTTCTTTTCTAAATCTTCTTTATTTTTATAGACAATTTTTGAACCATCCGAAAAAGGTATTTCTCCAGATTCTTCTAGATTAACCTTTACGCCATAGAAATAAATAAAATCTTCTCCTTGAGGATTGATATTAAGTCTTTCCACTCTTTTTATTAGACCTGGCCCATATTTTTCTATTCCATCTTTAATAGTTTTTTTGCTCACTAATCTATTACAAGAAACATAAAAAGCACCATCTCTAAATCGATAATGGATATTTTTTATTCTTTTATAAGTGATGTGGACCGGATATTCAATGTCGTTTACTTTGTAAAGAAAATCGTTCATGTGGAAATTATACCTTGAATATATTACATAAGGAATATAAAATGCTAGCGATATGGAAAAGATTTTAATTAGTGCTTGTTTAGTGGGAGACAAAACAAAATATGATGGTCATTCCAACTATAATCCTCTTATTAAAGATTTATTAGAACTATATGAATTAGTTCCATTTTGCCCTGAAGTTGAAGGTGGTCTTAAAATACCTCGTGATCCAAGCGAAATAAAAGGTGATAAAGTCGTTTCTTCTAAAGGCAGAGATGTGACTAGATTCTTTAATGAGGGAGCAGAAAAAGCACTTAACATTTGTAAATATCTTGATATCAAACTAGCAATTTTAAAAGAAGCTTCCCCTAGTTGTGGATCTAGTGAAATATATGATGGTTCGTTCTCTAATCATAAGATAAAAGGAGAAGGCATCACCACTGCCTTATTAAGAAAAAACGGCATTAAGGTGATTAACGAAAGCGAAATTGAGTCCTTACTCAAAAAAGAAGAAAACTAGTAGATATTTTTACAACAAGTTCTCATTAAATGGGAATTTTTTTGTGTTTTATTATATTATTTCAATTTAAATATTTATTTAAAAAATGAAAATATAACTATCGCTAAACATGTTTTTATGTAAAAATGAATAAAAAAGGAGAGAATACATATGATGAAAAACAAACTCTTTATATTAATCGCAGCATCTATGTTGATGTTAGGTGCATGTGGACAAAATAACAACTCCTCAAGCCAATCTTCAGACGATAATCAACAACAACAAGGTGGAGACAGCGGCCAAGGATCTGGAGAAGGTTCTGGCGAAGGCCAAGGCCAAGGTTCTGGCGAAGGCCAAGGTTCTGGTGAAGGTCAAGGTCAAGGCAGCGGCGAAGGCCAAGGATCTGGAGAAGGTTCTGGCGAAGGCCAAGGTCAAGGCTCTGGTGAAGGTCAAGGTTCCGGTGAAGGCCAAGGATCTGGAGAAGGTTCTGGCGAAGGTCAAGGTCAAGGCGGCGATCAAGAAAAAGGAATTCATTTCGACTTATTTGGCGAAGAAGCCAATGATGATGCAGGAAGATTAGCACTCTCCCGTGGCTTAGCAAAAACACTTCAAAACGCTGCCGAAGGAAGCGCAATAAAATTATTAACCGAGGGTACTAATAATCTTCGTCTTGAGGGCGTTGCTGGTGAAGAAGCTGCTAATGCAGATATCCACATTAATTTTGGAAACACAACTTTAGAAGCAGGCCTTTCCGGCTATAAAAATAGTGAAGCAACAAATTTAGAAGATTTAGTTGGCTATCTCACTTTTAGAAACGATGGAATTAAAGGAAACTTCAATGTTGATGTTGCAAAAGAATTGTTAGCGGGCATCGAATTACCAGAAATGCTTCCAATTAGTTTAGAAGATGGGCTTCATTTAGGATATGACTTTGCAGAATTTAGCAATGGATTCGAATTTAATGCTTATCTAAAAGATAAGAACTTCTATATCGACGCAAGTGATGATTTATTTGCTCCTATCGTTGGATTAGTTGAAATGTTTGGCCTTGTCCAAAAAGACGAAGGCAAATCATTTGATGGCAAATTAGCACTTAAAGGTTTATTAGATGAACAAGAAGGCTTCGATTTAAGCGATTACCTTTATACAGCAAGATTTATTACTCCAGAAATTGCTAAACAATTTTTAGGTCAAGCACTTGATGCATTTAAAGAAAGTGAAGAATTCGCTGTTTATCAACAAGTTGCAGAATTAGTTAATTTAGACTTTGTCTACTATCCAGCAACAGAAGATAACGCTGTTGAAGTTACAGCAACTTTAGATAATCTAGAAGATTTATCTAATTTAATGGGATTCATTATGGGATCCGCTTATGAAGTTATCGAAGAAACAGCTGAAGAAGCTGTACCATCATTCGAACCTAGAGAAGTCGGTGATACCGGACCATTAAATTACTTAGAACAATTAGGTTTTGTATTTGGTGATAATGAAGTTGAATTCAAACTCGCATTTGGAAATAACGGCGATTTACGTCTCGCTCTTGAAACCGCAAACGAAGTTTCATTTGATGGTGACGTTGCTGAATCTTTCAATGTCAAAGCTAGCGCAGAAGCATTTTCACTCTTTGCTTTAGAAATCGCTTTCGAAGATTATGATTGCACACGTAATGTTCCAGACGATGCTGAATTAGCAGAATATTTTGAACCAGACTACGAAGCAATCGCAGCTATGCCTGAACTCGTCAAATCACTCTTAGGTGATATGATGCCAGTTGAAGACTAATTATTAGTAAAAAAAACTAAATACCTCTTGGGAAACCAAGAGGTTTTCTTTTATAAAGAAAACAAAGGTTTTTGCCCTTTGTTTTTATTCATCATCTTCTTCTTTTTCAAATTTGGTATCGATGACTTTTATTCTATTTGTTGTATATTCATCAGCATCTAAGATAATGAACTTATATCGATCTTGGAACATGAATTCATCACCTTGTTTAGCGAATCTGTCAAGAATTTCTTGGCACAATCCACCGACAGTTTCATAGTCAGTTTCAAATTCATCCTCATAACCGATTAATTCAAAGAAGTCTTCGATATTCATACCACCATCGACAATATATTCGCCATCTCCAGCTTCAACATATTCTTCATCGAAATCATCGGTTTCATCAAAGATATCTCCCACTATTTCTTCTAAAATATCTTCCATAGTGACAATACCTTCAACACCACCATATTCATCCATGACGAGAGCGATATGGATTTTAGTAGTCTTAAATTCCTCTAATAAATCAAGAAGTTGCCTATTTCTTGGAACAAATAGAGGTTTATATAATAATGGTCTAATGTCAATATTTTCTTCCTTATGATATATCGCGTTTGCGAGGGCCTTTATTGGTATTATACCAATAATATTATCGATAGTTTCTTCATATACAGGGATACGTGAATGTTTAAAGATTTCCCCTTCTTTGATGATTTCATTAATATCGTCTTCCACATCAATTGCGTAGACATCAACACGAGGAGTCATAATCTCATGGGCTTCGACATCATGAATATCTAAAGAGTTTCTAACAATTTCTGCTTCCTCTTCTTCTAAAGCACCACTTTCTTCAATTTCATCTACCATTTCTGATAAAACGTCTTCATCAATTTCTTCTTCTTCCTTTTTCTTTTTCGCAAATAATTTGCCAAATAAATGGAATAATTTAGCAATTGGCCAGACGATAATTGCGGACATATATTTGAAAATTGTAACCGGATAGACGTATAAAAGGGATAATTTGAACGAGTATTTCTTTGAAATACTTTTTGGGGCAAATTCCGCGAAGATGATTAAGAATACGGTGAAGCATATAGTTAAAACAGTCACACCCCATTCTTGATTCCAGTTAATACCAATCGCAGTAATCAAGGATGAAGCAACGATATTCACTAAGGAGTTGCCAAATAGAATACTAGCGATCGAGAATTCATAATCATTAGCAATCTTTAAAGCCTGCTCCGCGCGTTTATTACCTTTTTCAGCTTCTAGAGCGAGTCGATCGACGTTTACTGCACTATAAACCATGTCGGCGCTAGAAAAGAACATGGAAAGAAGAGAACAGAATGCGATAATGAGCCAATAATACCAGTTCATTATTTCTTCCTCCTTTCCATAGAAGGTTCAGAAATATCACTAACGATTTCTTCTAAAATATCTTCCATAGTCACCATGCCAATAATCTTTTTGTTTTCGTTTTTAACGAAAGCAAGATGGGTATGATGCTTTTTAAAACCTTTAAATAAGTCGTCAATCATGACGTTTTTATTTACGTAATATGGTCGTTGCAAAATGCTTCTAATTGAGACGTGTGGGTCTTTTGAATATTCTTCTAGATAAATACGAACAACAAGAACTCCAATCATGTTATCGAATTCTTTATCATAGACAGGGATTCTTGAGAACCTAGTTTTTGCTAAGATAGCTTGAAGCTCATCATGGGTCATATCAGCAATGTCAATCGCATACATCTTGCTTCTTGGTGTGAATACTTTGCCGACATTCGTGTCTAAGAAATCTAGTGTTGATTGAACAATTTCTGCTTGGTCTTCGTCGATCATATCTTCTTCACTAGCTTTTTCCACTGCATCAGAAAACTCTTCTTCAGTGATTTCTTCTTCACCTTTTAATTTGAACATTTTATCCACTAATTTTGTTCCTCCATCAAAAAGAAGAGTTAATGGAGTGAATAAAATCATCAAACCGTATATAGGATAAGCAAAATATTTGCTTAAAGTATCAGGAATTGATCTCGCAATAGTTTTAGGAAGGGTATCACCAAATACGAAAACAACAAACGTAATAATAATTGATGAAATCAAGCTAGCTGCGTATTCGCCAATTGTGGTGGCTTGAAAATAGTAAATGAAAAGCGTTGCCGCGATAGACGACATTGCGATAGCGATGACATTATTTCCAATAAGAACCGTAGTTAAGGCACGGTTATAATTATCAAGTATTTTGAGTAATACCTTCGCATATTTTTTGCCATCATCGGCCGCCACTTGGACTTTGAATCGGTTACAACATGCGAACGCTGTTTCTGCCCCTGAGAAGAAGCAAATAAGTATGAGTAAGATAGCAATTATGATCCACGATATAGCAGGGTCAGGCATATCTTAACAACCACTTCCTTTCTGATACGCGAGAGGTATTATATCATAAACCTCTCCACTTTTATATGAAAATAGAAGGGATTTTGAAGAAGACAATAAAAGTCATCTTTTTAAAAGATGACTAGTATTGATTGATTGCTATTGATTGTTATTTATTAGCTATTAAAGGATGCAGATGACGCTGCTGCTGCTTCTTGATTACTTTCATCAGTAATATTATCAATAGCGATAACTAAAGCGACAAAGAACGGAATATCAACTTCATCATTGATTGATAAGATAAATGAGTCTCTAAGTGATACTTTCCTAGAGATGTGTCCAATTTCGACATCATTAAGACTGATATGATAGTCAAAACCTATAATATTACCTCTTAATGTGATTTTTCCATATTTGCTTTCGACGTCATAATGATCATGAAGCGAGAAAAACTTTCTTCTAATTTTTGCAACAATTTCACCTTTAGGATCATAGACAAAGGCTTTCTTGACAAAAAGTGTCCAGAATTTATTTCTGACCATGTATAAAAGGTTATCATCCAAATCTTTAATGAACTTCTTTTTAGTGAAAGTCCAAAATTTGCCTTTTACTTGATAGACATCATTCTCGTTCATGTCTCTAACATAGGATGAACCAGCAAGAGATATCCATTTATTTCTAATAATTAGTTCCACAGTGTCTCGTATTATCTAATCGTACCCGGACCTTGATTAGATAACATTTACTTTCTCCGGGTATAATTTAATTACACTGTGAACTTGTCCCTATATCGTTACAGCTTGACTGTTTTAAGGAGATTCAAGCCACAGTTTTTAATATC
>JAILBR010000050.1 GCA_024680795.1 Bacilli bacterium
GGATTAAGATCCACTAAGTTAACAGATTGGGCAGGAAATATTAAGGCAATTAATAACTCACAAATCACCACTGTTACAAACTTATCAAGATTAGCTACATCTATTGCTATTACTTTCTATGTAGATAGAGAAGAAGACATTCAAAGAGTTGAAGCAGTTATCGCTGATAACTTACAAGCCATCAGCCAAAGAATTCCAAAGATGATTGCCCCACTTCAATATCGTGGCATCAATGGTTTAGAAGAAACTGGCTTCAAACTATCATTTCTCACCACTTGTGAAGAAGCCGATAAATTCCAAGTTAATCGTGATGTTTTAAGAGAGTTATATCTCACTATGATTAATAATGGCATCAAGGTTCCATTTAACAAGATTTATATCCAACAAGAGGCCGAAAGAGAAACTATTAAGGCCACTGAGGAAGAAAAAGAAAAAGCCAACCAGCTAAATGAGGCAAATCGAGTGGTTCAGCCCAAAAAATAAAAGAAGCAATCCGCTTTTCTAAAACGACAAAGGTATCCCTATAATAGCCCCAATAATAAGTAAGGCTAATAAGAAGTATACTGGTTGATGTAAGAAATAAAACCAGATAGAGTGACGGCCAATAAAGAGGAAGTGACGTGTTTTGATATTGAACTTTTCATTTAGCGTCATCTCTCCTTCTTTATCAAAATAATGTAAGAATGATAGCTTATCTTTATATAATGTTTGGCCGATAAAAGCACCAATAAATATATATCCTAAAAATGGAAATAAGCCTAGCCAGTCAGAGCCAATTCTTCTTAATCCGATCACCATTTCCATAAAGCTTCCAAAGGTGAATTCACTAATATCATTTATTTTTGGAATGACTCTGGCCTCATTATTAAATATCAGCCAAAAGTTGTTATAAATTGGGTCAAAGTTTTCCTTTAATAATGAGTATCTAACAAAGCCCCACATCACTAAAATAGCAACGCCAATTCCTAGACAAATCCACTTCCAAATTTTAGAAAAACGCCCAAAAAGTGCGTGAATTGCCGTATAAATTAATAAACATAGCCCATAACAAAGAACAACATTCATAAAAGTAAATTGCGAGTTAGCGATATAATGCGCAGCCGCAAAAACGCCATCAATTGCTAAACCAACAATAATGAAAATTAGGCTTCTTTTTAGGTTGTTTTTTGATAGTTGAGTGCTGATACCAATGAGGACTGTTAAGAAAAATAAGCCAATAAAACGGATAAATATTCTAACTGGGCTATACCAGTAGTCATAACCAAAATTATATATATTTAGTATAACTGGATTAGCAAGATAAAGATCTCGATTAAATAGAACAGGGAATGAATCCGCAAAGTCCACAAATAGGTGATCAATAAGCATTCCCACAATAATGATTGCACGTAAAAAGTCTAGCTCCCAAATGCGCTTTTTATTCATCTCGTCTTTCTTGGCTGTCTTAATTTGAAGACGTTCTTCTTTATCCATGATTTTATCTTACTTACTTCCACTTTTTTGTCAACCAAACAAAAAAGCCCCTTTGAAAGAGGCTTAATAGATTTTGATAGTTTTAGAAATCCACGAGTTCTAAATTCTTTGAAGAAATGATATATACCAAGATATGAATAGCAAGGTAGATGACTAATGCTCCACCTAAGAAAGCAAATTGAATACCTATTCCACTATTACATAATAGATTTACATACCCATCGCCTCCTGGAATATATGGAATCGCTATGGTTGTAATACTTAAATAAAGAATGAATCCAAGGATCGTTAATAAGGTAGACATAACAATCGATTTACCATTTTTATAATAGATAGGGAAGAAGATTAAGTCGGCAATCGCATATCCTACTAAAGCTATCGCAACGACAGAAACAAATCCATCAATAGTTAATCCTGGAGTAGGCTTGTCACCGCTACTAGAGGCAATACTATCTTGAATTAGCTTTGCTAAAGGAGATAAACATGCCATAAGTATGATGAATGCAAATTGCAAAATAATAACTGTTAACATTCTAGCCATGACGATATCTTTTTTTCTTACAGGAAGGAGGGTTGAATATAATAAATCGTTACTTTGTTGACCTTTATTTGCTCCTAGGAATAAGATTGGGTAGCAAGTTAGGACATAGATAAAACCAATCGCAATTGGATAAGAAGGAATGAGAACCATTAAAGGAAAAGCAATGACAAAGATATAGCAGATTGGGTGCATTGCTAGTTTAAATTCTTTATAAAGTAAAGCTTTCATTGTTTTTGCTCCTTTCTAAGTAAACCATAATTTGTTCAAGGTCTGGTTCTTGAGGTTTGACGCCTCTCTTTAAGAACACATCTTTTTTATCAGCACTGATGAGACCTTCTACATAATCATCAAGTTCTTTAAAAGCGATATATTCTTTTTCGAGGTCTTTATTCTTGGTTTTGTCTTTGACAAAAAGATATGAATCAACAAAACCATGTTTCGTGCCTGTATAAATGATTGAACCATCATGAATATATGTGATGTTAGAAGCACATTTATCTAAGTCACTTGTAATATGAGTGGAGAATAAGATTGCTCTATCTTTGTTTTTAACAATCTCACGGAAGATATCTAAAATCTCATCACGAGAAACAGGATCAAGACCAGAAGTAGGTTCATCTAAAATCAATAATTCTGCGTTATGCGAAAGAGCAATTGCCACCGAATATTTGACCTTCATACCACTAGATAATTCTTCTAACTTCTTATTAATATTTAGGTTAAAAAGTTTACAGACTTCATGGAATTTTTTCTCATCAAAATTCTTATAAAATCTCTTTGTAACATTCATCAATTGTTTAATTGTGCGGTTTGGATAGTAGTTCAATTCACTTAGTGCAAAGCCAATTCTTTGTTTATTTTCAAGTTCATTTTCCGTCATATCCCCGCCAAAAGCCGATATAGAACCACTTTCAAAGTGTACTAAATTCATAATGCATTTGAGAGTAGTTGTTTTACCAGCACCATTTCTACCGATAAAGCCCATGATCTCACCAGGCTTCACAGCAAAAGAAACTTCTTTTAATGAGAATGAAGGATAATTTTTAACGACTTTATCTAACTCTAAAATAGTGTCCATTATTTTTCTGCCTCCATTAAAGAATAAAATGCATCAGCTTTCATAATTGCAAGGCCACGTTTAGAATCACCCATCACCATTAGAGTATCGCCTTCTTTAATATCGAACATTTCTCTAGCTTCTTTAGGAATAGTGATTTGACCTTTAGGACCGACTTTCACGCTGACAATGAAGCGATCTTTTTCTGCATTTTTCATATTCTTACTTTTCTTACCTTTCTTATCTATTCTAAACCTAGAGCAAAAGAAAAACAACCAAAATTGAATTCGGTTGTTCTTTATAAGAAGATACTAGAGTAATTTAGAAATAAAGTAAGGCATTTGATAGTTCCAACTCTTCCGGTCATGAACACTATATTCATCCCAGAAGTTGAAATCGATATGTATACCTTTTCGATATGCGATATCAGCGAGTTGATAGTTTGAATCTAAGGCCAAATATTCGAATGAGCCTCTGCCGACCACCACGATCATTTTTTTACTATTATATATATTTATATAAGGATGATCAGTTGGCATGTTATTTAGATACATGGCTGGCGAATTGTTATAGACATTTTCATCGACATAATCATCAAAGAAATATTCCATATCAAACTTTCCGCTTAAAGATATAAATCCTGAGAATAATTCTGGTCTTCTAAAGAAGTGATTGGCAGCCTGACTACCACCCATGCTGGCCCCAATTAGGTAAGGTTCGTTATATCCGCCTTGCGCGTTATAAACAAATGGCAACACTTCATTGACTATATATTGATGGTACATCTCAAATTTATATGCCGCATGCATCTTATTCCAATCAAGGGATGACACCGTCTCATCATCATTTGAATCAAGACAAAATAATTTCATCTTGCCGTTTTCTAGATACCAAGATAAAGCATCAATCATTCCATTGTTATAAAAATCATCGCTTTGTTTATTTTGGCAAGGAAACGCGATAAAAGCAGGACCATAATGGCCATAGACTTTTATATGCATCCATCTTTCTAGTCTTTCGCTATACCAACTTGCTTCTTCGTACTTCATCAAATCTTCATTGCTACTTCATAGGCGCGCCAAATGACGCTTCTTAAGTTACCGATATTTAAACAATCGCCTACTAAATATGTATTCCTGCCCTTTTCCACAAGTGGAGTTGGAATATAACCAACGGAAGAAATAACAGAATCACACTTGATTTCAGTATCTTTTCCTTCCTTATTAGTAACAATAATTGATTTGTCTTTAACTTCTTTGAGCTTTGTTTCTAGATAAACAGGAACTTTCTTCCAAGCAAAGTATTCTCTTAAATAAGAGGAGTTAGCTAAACAGACACCTTTTTGAGCCACTAAGTCATCTTTCATTTCAATAATAATTGGATGCTTGCCCATTAGTTCGAGTTCATAAGCAATTTCACTACCAGTGAGACCACCACCGATAACCGCAACAGTGTCCCCAACTTCTTTTCCATTAAGGAATTCACATGCTTCGATCATCTTTTCCTTACCAGGAACATTTAGAATCCTTGGTTTACTTCCAGTAGCGATAATTACTGGTTCACCACCAAATTGATTAATATCCTTAATTTCAGTATTTAATCTCACATCGATACCAAGTTTATCCATTTGATAACGATACCAAATTAATAACTGTCTTAATTTTGCTTTATAAGACTCGGCGCTAGCAGGAATAAAGGTCCCACCTAAGACATCTTTCTTTTCATAGATGATTGGATTGTGTCCTCTAAGTTTTAAAACACGAGCGGCTTCCATACCACCAATACCGCCACCGACGATATGAACAGTCTTTGGCTTCTTAGTTGGAACAATCTTATGTTTGTTCCACTGCATCATCTCGGCGTTAACTGCACATCTAGATAAATGTAAGGAATCACCTAGACTTTGATCATTAGGAACGCCTTTATAATGGCACATATTGAAACAACCATTATGACAAAGGATGCAAGGTCTTACTTCTTGTTCTTGTTCGTTCAAGGTTTTGGTTAACCATTCTGGGTCTGCTAAGAAGTTACGAGCAAAACCAACACCATCAAGTTTACCTTCCTTAACGCTCTTAGCGCCTTTTTCTAAAGTCATTCTACCAGCGCACACCACTGGAATATGGACATATGGTTTTAGTTTTTCAACATATTCAAGATTACAATTTTCTGGCATATATACTGGAGGATGAGCCCAATACCAAGCATCATATGTTCCGTTATCACAGTTAAGCATGTCATAGCCTGCTTCTTCTAATAATTTGGCAGCTTGAATTGATTCTTCAAAGTCACGACCTACTTCCACATATTCTTCGCCAGGAAGAGCGCCTTCTCTAAAGCCTTTAGTTTTACTAACGACTGAATATCTTAAAGAGACAGGGAAATCTTTGCCACATTCTTTTTTGATAGCTTTAACGATCTCTATCGCAAAGCGATATTTGTTTTCTAAAGAACCACCATATTCGTCATTTCTCTTATTAACATAGTTAAGAGTAAATTGATCAAGGAGATAGCCTTCATGAACGGCGTGGATTTCCACTCCATCAACTCCAGCTTCTTGACATAGTTTTGCACTTTTAGCAAAAGCCTGAATAAAGAATTCAATCTCTTCTTTAGTCATCTCTCTAGAAGGAAGTTTATCACTCCATCTATTTGGAGATGGGGAGGCACTCGCAGTAATCTTATCGAGGTTCATAAATGGTTTAGATAACACTCTTAAGACTTTATTGTTATATAGTTTTTCCATCATTTCGCTGACGGTAAAACTTCTACCAAATCCAGCAGTCAATTGAATAAATAGTTTGGCCCCTGTTTTATGGAATTCTGGCATCCATTTTGCGAGGTCTTTAAACATTTTCTTATTCTTATATAACCATTGGCCTAACATTGGATTATAGACAGGTTGACAACCAGGAAGTAATAAACCGCAGTTATTCTTCGCTACTTCCATGATGAAACGAGCGCCATCTTTATCAAAATGGTTCACTTCCATCCAACCAAATAAATCGGTACCACCCATGGAAGTTAAAACGATTCTATTTTTAATCTCGCAGTTTCCAATTTTCCATGGAGTCATTAATGGTTTTAAATATTCTCTCATAAGCTCCTCCTAACCGATTATCACGACAGAGCCGTCTTCTTTTACCTCAATTTGGTCTCCAGTCTTTACTGTCTCTAGGAATTCTTTTCCTAATCTATCAATCGCGATAACTGGAGAATTTTCCCACACTCTCGCTAGGACAATACCAGAGGCTGCTAGAGAATCAATTGATTCTGAGAAGAGGAAGCAACTAGGAGCAATACCCATTTGGCAAACAGTTTGAATAACTAGTCCACCAGTAGTGCTACCAATAGTAATTGGTAAGCATAATGCTTTACCAGTAATGTTGACATTAAATAAGTCTTTGTTATTTTGATCGGACACTAAAACTTCTTTAGCGTTATTTAATGCACTTTTTTGGAATGACGCTAAAGTGTTAAAGCCTTGTCTAGAAACTGCGGCTTCACCTTTCCAGGAGCCACCAGCAATAACTCTACCTTTAAATTCTTTCATCTTACTTAGCCTCCTTTCCAACGACAAAGTCCAGAATTTCTTGGTCTTTGGCGTATCTAGCGGTGCTATAAGTTCTTAACTTATTAGAACTTGTATAGATTCTTCTCGCTTTTGTTAATGGGTTATTTGTATACATCAAAGGACAAATAGTTGTCACTTTGACACCTGTATTTAATAATTCTTGATATTTTGGAGTCTTCTTAAATTTTTCTAAGATATCAGGAGCGGTTGTCATAATGGTTCTAACCACCACCTTCTTCTTTCCTGTTTCTTTTAATCCATTGACGATTCTATCTGTCCAACTATTTAGTTGGGTGAAGGTCAAATGTGGGCAACCGATAAAGACGAGATTTCCTTTCTTTTCAGGCTTCTTCCACATGATTGGATAAGAACGATACACTCTTTCAAGCTCTTCATCGTCGATGACATATTCTTGAGCGTCATCTCTAATAAGAGATTTACCAATTTTTTTAGCCTCTGGAGTTAAACCATCAATATGATATAAACCAACTGCACCATTAGAGGCTGTTGCCGCACCGAAATCTTTTAGATAACCTGTATTTTCATCGTTGATTTCATTTCCTAACCATTTATCTAAACCGATAACATAAGGAACATCTTCCATGACTTTCATACCAATTGCGGACCCTAAAATTTGAGCTTCTGGTTTTTTAGTGCATTTGACGATAACTCTCCACTTTGCTTTTCTTCCTTCATCGGTTAATAAACCAAATTCAGGAACATAACCTAAAATAGAGCCAAATAAATCAATCATACCTGAGTTACGATTACATCTTGCTCCTAAAACGGAGTTAGCGAAGACAACCGCGCTACTTTCAGCCCACGCTAAGATATCGCCTTCTTTTGGAGTATTACCAATTTCTGGGAGATATGAAGCACAAGTAAAAGCATTCTCATCTTTTAGTCCTGCTTTCTTAAGCTGCTCTTCATACATCGCTTGTTTAGCGTACATTACTTTGGAGAAAACTAACTTCTCTAAAAGGTTACATTTAACATTCTCATAATCAATTGGGCGGGGATCCACCGTGAATTTTCCTTTGGTTTTGATACCTGCCTCATTGATTTGTTCCATTGTGGAAAATAATGGTTTTAATAATTTGATGCCAAAACTGGTCACTAAATGACCATCATCGTGTGTTACTTTAACTAAGCGAGGCGCAGAGAAAATATCGCCAAACATTACGACCGTTTCCATGATCTTTGCCATGGTTGGACCTTGTTTGCCTTCAAGAATATCTCTTTGCTCACGAGTTAAAGTCATCTTTGGTTCATACATAAGAACAAGACTCCTTTATATTTATACTTTAAGTATACATTAAATCTGTCTTTTTTTCTATATTTGGGCTTCAATAGATTAGTAAATCATTGAAAAATATCATTTATATTTGCAATTATTGCAATGGAAAGCGAAGAAAACATTATTCAAGAAGAGCCAAAAGAAAAAAATGTGTTTGGATATAAGAACTACACATTGACTTTTTTGGCGGGTATTGCGATTAGCAATCCTGGTCCAAACTGGTTATTAGTTATATGCGCTGGTGGATTATCATTACTAACAATAATGATCGTTGTGAACAAACCAATTTCTAAGTTATAAAAAGTCGATTTTCACGACAGAGCCCACTTATTTTGCTTATTGATGTTCTCGAATATCGACTAATACATTTTGTTTAAGTTCATCAGTGTGGTGAGTTATGATTCTCGCTATTTTCTGATAGTCATCGCCAGCTATTTTAATATCTCTAGATAAATCTTTTGCGATATTTATATCAAACCTCGCTATCAGTTTTATAAACTCATCTATTATATCTTTATCTTTATTATATAAACTTGTTAATACCTTCTCGGTTTCAACGACTAATAAATCATAGTCGCGATAAGTGCAGTGTCTTACATCAAACATAATTAGATATCCATATTTTATGCATTCAAACAATTTACTGTTTCATTATCCAATGGTTCAGTAATATCTACTTTTGTTCGTTATCGTCATTCTTAAAGAGAATCTTGATGTTTCTATATGGACCAAATAATGTTACTGTATCACCTTTTTGAATTATCGTATCCTTAGTAACAGTAAGGTAGACATCATTTCTTTCAATAAAGCCGATTGTGATATCATATCTGTTCTTTAGTTTTGCATCTTCAAGTCTAACGTTATCAAGTTCAGCAGGAACATCTTCAACGTAAACTTCCACGATTGCGATATTTCCATAATTATTAACTAATGAAATTTCATTTGATTTATCAGTAGTGACAGGCTCGTTTTCTTTAGAAATAGAATTAACAAAAGCATCTTTAATGTCATTAATAAGTCCATAAACAACAACGACATCGCCTTTTCTAAACATTGTGTCTTTACTGACTTTTACAAAGCGATCATTTCTTTTAATAGAAAGAATGTTGACGGAATATTTATTTGTGAGGTTCATTCTTGATAAAGAAACTTCTTTGGCGAAATCAGGAATAATATTCAAAATAACTTCCACAATCGCATGTTTCCCCTGTAAATCGATGACATTCATGATGTTTGTCTTCTTGTTACGTGTAGATAAGCTAATCGCTATACTCTCTAAAAAATCTTGGAATTTCTTATTAACAATTGGGATTTTCACAAAGAGCATTAAAAGGAATAAGCCGGTTGTGATAAATAAAAATATAAAATACCATTCGGTGAAACTTGGAGTTTCATGAAATGCACTAACGGTGCTCGATAAAGAAATAACCACATTGATGATTAAGCCCATGAAAGCGACAGAGAAGATATGGCCTGTATAAATACAAGCTAAAGCAATCTTTCTTCTTTTTTCATCTTTAGCAATCAATTCACTTTCCGCAGTGGTATAACCAGTGCCTGTAAATAAAGATGCGACTTGAAATTTAATCTTATTAGTGGCTAATCCTGTTAGTTTAAAAGCCACCGAAAAAATCTCAATTACGAACATGTAAATGGTGATGACTAATAATACTAAAGCAATAGATAACCACAGATTCATACTGTTTATTTTACGCGTAACAGACTATTTTTCAAAACAATATCGATAAAATATTGTTTCTACTTGATAACCACTGTCGAATAACCTCCTAGAGTTAACTTATTATCTTTAAATTTCGGAATGAGATGGGTGGTATTTATCGAATCAGTAATCTCACTGCCTTCTATAGAAACCGTTTGCACTTTTTCACTAAAGTTATGAACCACGATAATATAATCATTTCCACTATAAAGTTTATACGCTAAAACATAGTCGGAATCAGCTTCTAAATCTTCCACCAAAGAAGTCACTTTTGCTTGCTTGATGAAAGGATATTTATTTCTGATATTGATCGCTTTTTGGTAGTGCTTCACCAGTGAAAAGCTTTCATTTAGGCGGTCATTAACACCCTTTTTCACTTGTTCATTATTGTTTAAGTCTTGTCTATCGGATTCTGGGAAAACACATTCACCAGTTTTATCGGTTTCTGACCACACCATCGGAAGTCTTCTTCTCGCATCACTCGCATCATCTTTTGGGGAGGTGATTCTTCTTCCTAATAGTCCGATTTCTTCTCCATAGTACATAAATGATGTGCCTGGAAGTAAAGCCAACAAACTAGCCGCAGCTTTTTCTTGGTTTTCATTATCGTAGGTACGTGTGGCTCTATCTTGGTCATGATTAGAAATAAAGAAACTTGGATATCCATTAGGATTATCGGCTTTTAAATAGTCGATGTTATATTCCAAATCATCTGCGAAAGTATAAGCGTCCATCCTGCTTGTCGCCATTTTTGTAATCGCAGTTGAACCACCAAAAGCAAAGTCAAAGCGGAAGAAAGAGTCTAACTCAGATTCATGATATTTATTGATAACAGAGCTAGAATCCCAACATTCTCCCACCATATAGAAATTGGAATCATATTTACGAGCGGTCTCTTCTAACCACGTTAGGACCTCGTTATTTTTCTCAGTATTTTCAAAATAGTAATATTTAACCGCATCTAATCTAAAACCTTTGACACCATGGTCAACAATCCAGAACTTCATGATGTTTTCGATTTCATCTTTCACTTCTTGGTTATTGAAGTTAAAGTCTGGCATGGTTGAGCTAAATCTTCCTTCATACCACGCTTTAGAATCAGTTTTATATTTGTTGCTATGAATAGAATCATATTGATCTGACCAGGAGAACCAGTCTTTTTTGCTGCCTTCATCCGTATTATTATTTTTAAAATCATTATATGATTGGATAAAATATTGATTGTCATTAGAGCAGTGATTGAAAACCATATCAAGCATAATATCGATATTTAGTTTATTAGCCTCTGCCACTAAAGAATCAAAGTCGCTTAGTGTCCCAAATTGAGGATTGACATCATAATAATCTCTAACATCATATCCGTGATAAGAAGGAGAAGGATGAATTGGCATTAGCCAAAGAGTTTTAATTCCTAGACTTGATAAATATGGAAGCTTGGCTTTAACACCATTAAGGTCACCAATGCCATTTCCATCGCTATCATAAAAGGTTCTGACAAAAATTTCATAACTCATCGACCCATTTTGATTAGAAACATCTTCTAAGACATAGTCTTTCGCAGGATCAACATCTAATCCATCAATAGTTTGAGCCCCATTTGAGCAGCTAGATAAAAGTAAGAAAGGCAAAATGGTTAATGCTTTAGTGATTTTAATTTTCATAAAGATCTCCTGACTTATAAGAAAATTATACTGTTTATTTATGTTATTTATCAAACGCATAAAATAAAAGCATCACCGAAGTGATGCAATTATTTATTTTTCTTCAGGCTTGTCTTCTGCTTCAACCTTTTCATCTTTTTGGAATGTTGGAAGAGGTTTAGATAAGATAGCAAGAAGTGACATACCCACCACCTAAAGAGGTATCCATCGATAGATAGACATTGCTAATCACAATATCGATGTGGGGGACTTCTTGCTACAAAATGTGAAATCTATTCTAAGCTTTGTACACTAGTTGGCCATCAACAAATGTTGCAAGGCATTTTGCGTTTTCAACTTCACCTAAATCATCTTTTAGGAAATCTTTATCAAAGACGGTGAGATTAGCTAATTTCCCAACTTCTAATGA
>JAILBR010000020.1 GCA_024680795.1 Bacilli bacterium
TTAAAGGAGGAAAACAAAGATGAACCATATATCAATTGAAGGCATGGATGGTGTCGGAAAGAGCACTGTCTGTCAACTTTTAGCAGAAAAGACTGGCTATACTTTTGTAACTAAGCCGCTTCATTATTTAACCGATTCCGACGATAGCAAAGGCTGGCCTAACTATTTCAGAGCCAGAGATATAGCTAACAATAGTGATAATCGAGACTTTTCTGCATGGTTTTATGGCTTAGGCTTAATCTACAGCTACGAAAGATTCAAAAATCAAAACATCATCACAGATAGACATATCGTATCCAATTATTGTTGGAGTGGTGTTCCATCTAATATGGACATCTTTGATTTACTTATTAAGAAACTTGGTGCACCAACACTAACGGTGATTCTATATGCAAACGAAGATACAGTTCGTAGCAGACTCTTAAAAAGAGATCTAACCGATAGTGATTTAAAACGCGTTGATAAGACTGAAAAAGTCTATGAGAGAATGATAAGCTTCTGCGAGCTAAAACATTTCCCATACATCGTTATAGATACTTCAAAACTTAATCCAGAACAAATAGTGGACATCATTCTTAAAAAGATGGAGGTGCTTTAATGAACTATAAATACTCAGAAGACATGAAATATTTAGCTCTTTATTGGGCTCTTAGATTTGTTGAAACAGAAGAAGACATAATGGTCAAAGAATTTAAAGGTGGTTATAAAATAACCATTGATGCAGAGCACCAGTATGTTGATTTTGGCAATCGTATAACTATGATTGGCGCCAAGACATTATCTTTAACCGACCATAAATCGTTTGTTGTTCTCGAATGTGTAGATAAACTTCTCTCTATGGGTTACCTTCCATCAGAGATCATCATAGATCTTCAAAATGAGTTTGATATTTACGCAAACAATTTATATATCAAATGCTTTGAATGGGGTCATATGGACGATAGCAATATCACTCCAAAACCAGGCACATTTCTTTCGATTAAATATGAATCTAGATTAATCAGTGGAATCATTGAAAGAAAAACCGAAATCCGTGATGGATATGATACTTTCGAATATGGCATCTTTGATTTAAAAAAGAAACAACCCGTGTATCAATTAAGACATAAGAGTTCCATTAAAACTGATAATAAAGACTTTGTTATCGAAGATGACGTTTTCGTTAAATATAACGGTAATGATAAAAAAGTAGTCATACCAGAAGGTATTAAAGCTGTTGGGCCATGTGCGTTTTGGGATAATCAATCAATAGAAGAAGTGGTACTTCCTAATTCGCTTATTAGCTTAGGCGGAGACACTTTCTATAATTGTAGAAATCTTAAAAAAGTAGTCATTCCATCTAAGGTAGAAGAAATTGCTAACAATCCCTTTGCTGGATGTCCTTTGCTATCTTTAGAGAACCAATCAAAACACTTTAAATTAGTAGATGATGTGCTCTTCGATAAAAAGAAAACAATCCTTATCTATTACTCAATTTCTAAAAAGAATGAGAAATATAAAATCCCCTATGGTGTATCAATTGTTGGCAAACATAGTTTCTTTATGGCGGATAATCTTAAAGAAGTTATTATTCCATCAACAGTTAGAAAACTTGAAAACAATCCATTTTCTGGCTGTAGCAAACTAGAAGTCATTAATAAGTCTTCCTATATTAATATAATTAATAAGGTTATATATAATCGCTTTAAATCAAGTGTCCTTGGTTGTATCAATTCAATTGAAACAGATGAACTTGTTTTAGAGCCAGTTAAAAGCATTGGTAGAAACTCCTTTTGGAATTGCAAAGGTATTAAGAAGATTGTTTTACCTGCTACATTGAAGCAGATTGGTTACAACCCCTTTGTTGGCTGCTCCAACATTCATTTTGAAAGTCATTGTGATGAGTATGTTGTTGATAATGACATCTTATTTGATAAGAACAAAAACAAAATAGTGTGCTATCCAGCTTGGAAAGCGGTCGGAGATGTCTATATTCCAGAATCAGTAATTGCTCTTGAAAGAGGTGCTTTTTCAGGATGCAATAGAATGACAGGCATCAACCTCCATAATGTAAACGTTATTAGCAAATCATGTTTTACAAACTGCTTATCTCTAGAAAGCATTTATTGTAGTGACTTAATCAAATACATTGGCGAATGGGCATTTGCTTATTGTACGGCGCTTAAGAACATATCCATTTCACGCAAAACCAAAGTCGACAACAACGCCTTTTCTAATTGCAATCCATTAATCGAGATTAGAAAGAATCTAGATAACTATGTTATTGAATCTGATAACTTATTCAGTTTAATGAGTATGACCGCTAATTATAGTGGAAGGATTGATTCAATTGTTATTGACCCACCATATAACTCAAATATCGATTATATCGGCTATAAAGATTCCAATTACGATAATGGTTACATTTCTTTTATGAGAGAAAGACTAATTATTGCTTATCAGCTTTTAAGTAATAAAGGTTTCTTGATTATCAATATAGATGATGGCGAGTTCAACAGCTTAACAACTTTGTGCAAAGAGATTTTTGGTGATGATCTCGTTTCAACACATAAATGGAAGAAAAAGCATCCCTTCTTCGATACTAACAGGGTTGTATTGAATCCAAATAAAGTTCAAACAGATTTTGAGAACATCATTATTTGCAGAAAAACAGCTGAAGCAACCCTACGTTCAATTTATCAACCTTACATTGACAATGGTGTTTTGAAAGAAAAGATAGCTAATGTGCCAGATGTTTTTGATTGCTTTGGAACAACGTCTTCAGCAAAAGACGAGATCTGTGAGTTATTTGGTACACGTGAGTATTTTTCAACACCAAAGCCAGTTAAGTTGATTAAAGAATTTGTCAGAGCAACCACTA
>JAILBR010000056.1 GCA_024680795.1 Bacilli bacterium
ATAGTTTTGTAGGAAAATAACGGTCGAAAATGTTGGTTTTCTACGACACTATTCTTTTCTTTTGATAAACTTCCAACTATATGGAGGGTGAGTCATGAGAAAAGACATATATGAAAGGATGAAAATGATGAAACAAGAAGGGGTCAAACCTAACTACGCTGAGATAGCTAGAAGGTGGAACTGTGACTATCGAACTGTCAAACGGTATTTCGAACAAGACGTTATTCCAATAAGGAAAATAACTAAGCCATCCAAACTCGATCCATATCGAACAATCATTGAGGAAAAAGTTAATCTTGGGTGCACTGCTAGTTCGATATACCACTTTATATTAAAGAAAGGGTATGACGGAAAAGAAACAATTCTTAGAGATTATGTTCGCTCAATAAAAGTTGAAGGGGAACAAAAAGCCACTATAAGGTTTGAAACTAATCCTGGTTTACAAGCTCAGGTTGATTGGAAGGAACGAATGAAGTTAATCAACCGGAATGGTGAAATATTCGAAATAAACATATTCCTGATGCTACTTGGTTATTCAAGGACTAAATATATTGAACTAACTATAGACAGGAATCAAGAAACACTGATGATGGCAATGATAAATGGATTCAGATATTTCCAGGGTGTTCCTAAAGAAATAATATTCGATAATATGAAAACTGTTGTTGATCAATCTAGAACCAATTATCAAGATGCGGTAATAAATGAAACATTCTATCAGTTCTCTAAAGATATGGGATTTGAAGTATGGAGTTGTCGAGCATTTAGACCTCAAACAAAAGGTAAGGTTGAAGCTCTAGCAAAACTAATGTCTCGATTAGAACCATATAATAACGAATTCGATACCTTAGAAGAATTAGAAGAAATAGTTAGAGAAGTGATGAACGATATCAATAATGATAAAAGCTACGCTACTAACGAGAGGCCACTTAAGTTATTAGAAAAAGAAAAAGAATATTTATTACCACTTCCTAACCAAGAACTTATTAACAATTACTTCACTAAACCAATAACAAGAATTGTTACTAAGGAAAGTATGGTCACTTACATGAATAACAAATATTCCCTTGAACCAAAGTATATAGGAAAAATCGTTAATTTAGAAGTAAGTGACACTCAAATAAAGATTATTTATGGAAAAGAAATAATCGCCACTCATAAGTTAAGCAAGCGCAAATTCAACTATCATCAAGACCATATGGTATCAATTCTTAAATCTGATGCGATGAGATTTAAGAAAGATGAAGAGATTGAAGACTTCGCCAAAAAGCAGCTTGAACTTTATGACAAATTTAAATAGGAGAAACTTATGTCTACTTACACTCAATTATTAAATAACTTAGATCAATTAAAACTCACGAAAATGAGAGAAATATTACCAAATTACATGGATTCTGCAGTAATTAACGATAAATCTATCACAGATATCTTAAAAGAAATGACTGATGAAGAAATTGCTTTTAGAGAAGAAAGAGCTCGACAGATTAACTTAACTATTTCTCACTTTCCATTTCATAAAACTATTGATGATTTTGATTTTTCATATCAACCATCTATTAATAAGAGTCAGATATTAGATTTATTATCCTTAAGGTTTGTTGAACAAAATGAAAACATTCTTTTTATTGGTTCTTCTGGAGTTGGCAAAACCCATTTAGCAACTTCTATAGGAATGGAAGCATCCAGCAAACGTTATTCAACTTACTTCATTCATTTCAATACATTAATGGAGAAGTTTAAGAAAGCCGCTGCTGAAGGAAGAATAGAATCTGTCGTTAAGCATTATTCAAAATATAGAGTTCTTATCATCGATGAGATTGGATACCTTCCTATTGATAGAGATGTCGCGAATGGCTTCTTTCAACTTGTCGCTGCTAGATATGAAAAGAGGCCAATTATATTGACTACAAACCAGCCTTTATCTAAATGGGGTGATGTGTTTGGTGATTATACCTTAGCTAACGCGATTATCGATCGCCTTGTCCATCACTCATATATCATTAAGATCACCGGACAATCATATCGAATTAAAGGAAAACTTCTTTACGATGAGGAGGGAGATGTAGGGAATCGCTAAACACCTACATTTTCGACCGCTGAAAAACTGCATTTTCTAATTGACAATTACA
>JAILBR010000068.1 GCA_024680795.1 Bacilli bacterium
GAGTCGATATAGATTTTATTTTGATTGACATAATAATTTTGAATTTGAGATTCGCTGCCACCATCGAATACGCGAAAAACAGAAACATTGTAATTAGAAATGTCATCATTAAAAGAAATTGATTCGCCATATTCGTATACATAATCTTTATCGATTACATATAATTCTGGGGCTGGTGCAGCTGGTCTAAAGACACTATATTGGCCATATAATTCATGATTCGATTTACGATAAAGTTCAATATTGAAATTGTCGTGCACCGTATTAGTGAAATGGATGCCATCAGAATCGATGTAATAGCAATAAACTTCCTCGTTCATGCTTTGGCTATAGATCTTTACATCAAAGCTCGCAATCAAATCAGCGAAGTTATCAAATGGCGAAATAAATGTAACAGGATCGCTATATTCTGCCTCATAAGCAACGTTGTAATCAATACTAATGCCGTTATATTGAGAAGGTGCACTGCTGACTACAGTGTATGTTTTAGATATTAAAACATTATCATTCATATCTAGGACTTTAAGCGTAGACTGACCTTTCTTAACGCCGGTAACAGCGATTGAAGCGGTATCATAAATTGGTTGCCCATATTCATAACGATAATTACAATCAACATAGCCTAATGCGATTGCTTGTCCATCCACGACCACTTTAAAGTTATCAGTATCGGTATTGTTGTAACTTAAAAACAGTTTTTCAGTGGAATCTAGATTATCATTAGAGAATCTAACATCTACAAAGCCAAACTCACCATATAGTAAGGTGGAATCATCTTGATAAATATTATGACCCACGCCATTTGTATACGAATCAACAATTTCAGCGTTTTCTATGCCAGCTTTTTCACAAATACAAACATTAATATCTTTATAAATATCTGGGTAGTCAACCGAATAAATTCTAAACGGATAAACACCTACTTCATCAAAATATAGCTTGAGATATTGACTATCTTGGTATGAGCCTGAAAATGAATAACTCTTATTACCTTCACCAAGATACTTGGCATTTAACTTCTGGTTAATACCTTCTTTCACACCATTTTTAGAAGTAGCAAAATCAAAGATTTCTTTATAATTGTTGTATTCCCATTCTTTATATATTTTTACTTCATCTGGGAACTCAATAGTATCTGGTTTTTCATATCTCATGACTTTGTAATACATAGTTGCAGTAGCCATAGAGTTGTAAGCGCTGGTAATAGTAACTGAGAAAGTTTCACCAGTCATAATTGAATTATTAATATGGAGTGTAAGGCTTCCAGAATTAGAATCATATCTACCCGGTTCAGAAATAGGTTGTCCATATTCTAAATTAGAAACGCTTACAAAATCACTGCCTTCCACCTTAACTCTAAATTGTTGATAACAATAATATAAATAATCTTCACCGCCAAATTCATCTCCGAATCTAACAGAGAATTCTAAATCAGATTCGGTATTTAAATCGATAATACGTGGTTTATTCGGACTCGAACTATCACCAATCGTTGAATTTATAGCGATAAAAGAAGGAAGATGTAATTGTTCGGTTGCCTTTTCACCCTTAATGGTTCCTTGTAATTCCCAATAATATAAATATGTTTCGTCCATTGGAGTGGATTGATATTTATATAATTCCCATGTGCCAGCAATAATGCAAATATCACCGACTTTTGGATTATTAGGAAAATCTATTCCAACAGTAATATTGGTTCCATCCGCACCTTTGGTACTTCCCAAATCGTTCCAATAATAAAATATATAACCATCGTTACTATTATTTTCAGAATATTGATAAACATGCATGCTATCAGTGTTGAAATATAAATCACCTGGGCGTGCATTATTTGGATATTGGGTGCTGGTTCCGGAAAAAATCATAGAACCATCTTTACCATTTAATCCTTGGGAACCTCTGGCAAAAACACCTGTTGATACGCCATCAACTTCCCAATAACCATCATTATTAATATAGACATTTGGAGTATGACCGTTGTCACCAGATGCCTTTACATTTAAAGGTTGGTCTCCTAAATACCACCATCCATCTATGATAGTAGGGGATAATCCTAAAGCGTATTTAGAAGTTGATACGCCATCAATCACCCAATAACCTTCATCACTGATAGTGATAACCGGGGTATGACCATCATCACCTTTTTCGCCTTGAATGCCCATTTCACCATTTGTACCATTAATGACATAAAAAGTAAAATTTGAACCATCAGAATAGTAGACTGTATAATACTCTCTATTTTCGATAGTATTAGTTAATTGCATATCAACCACAGTAGGGGCAGGTCTAGCCTCTGCTAAAAAACCAGTGTCGCCGCCATCGATATACCAATTGCCATTGTTTCCAATGGTAATAACGGGAGTATGCCCATCATCACCTTTTTCGCCCCGGATGCCTTGGATGCCTTGGCTACCGTTGATGACTTGGAAAGTATATGAGCTTGCATCTGATAAAATAATTTCATAAGTGTCCACTAAACCGTCGCTGTTTTTTAAACGAATAATCTCAATAGTGTTGCCGTGATCTCCACTTGCGCCTTTGATATTGCCTTGTTTAGCCCATCCATTCTCAGTTTTAAGATAGAAATCCCAGCTATTCAAATCAATGTAAGAATCACCAACAATGCCTAAATTATTAGATGGTTCTCCGCTTGCAGCATGCAAAGAAGTACCATCATTGCCTTTTTCTCCTTGATCACCTTTTTCACCTTTGATTAATTCCAACCAGTCTTCATAAGATAGAGGCTCTTTGCCTTCTTCTCTTTCAGAAACAGCGTAAAGATTATATATTTCATGTATTTTTTCATTAATAGTGTCTTCGTCGATATTGATAATTTGAGTGCCGTTTTCATCAGTATTTACTGACAATCCATTACATCCTGATACCGCAAAAGTTGCCAAAATAGAAAAAACTAGAGACTTAAATAACTTCTTCATATTGTTAGTCCTTTCAAATACGCAAATATTATACATATATGTTATTTATATGAATAGATATAACCTCTAAAAACCCAGAAATCAAAAGAAAAATAGACCCGTAGATTTTTGTTCTACAAAGTCTATTTTCTTATCGACTAACCGACAAATTTATTTACATCGACATTAGTGGTGTCAATCTTAGAGATTTGTTCTCTGAGCGATAAAGTGTATGCTGGAGAGACTGATAATTCATCAACACCAATCTTTAAGAAGAATGGTAATAATTCTTCATCTCTTGCTAATTCGCCACAGATCCCAATCGGAATGCCTGCTTTATGCGCGTTTTCAGTCGATAATTTGATAAGTCTAAGAATCGCTCTATGATGTGAATTAAATGATGAACCTAGGTTAGGATTTACGCGGTCAATCGCTAAAGTGTATTGGCTCAAATCATTAGTGCCGATTGAGAAGAAATCTACTTCTCTAGCAAACACATCGCTCATAATTGCGGCAGCAGGAGTTTCCACCATGATACCGATTTTCATCTTTTCATTAAATGGTAATCCTCTAGCCTTTAAGTTTTCTCTAGCCATCGCGGCCATTTCATGGACGAACTTAATTTCAGAATGGGAGATAATCATTGGAATCATCACCGCTAAATTACCATAATGAGAAGCACGGTATAACGCTGTTAATTGAGTGAGGAAGATTTGTGGTCTTTCTCTACAAATACGGATACTACGGAAGCCTAATGCTGGATTTTCTTCATCTGGTAAATCGAAGTAATCAATCTTCTTATCCGCACCGATATCAAGAGTTCTGATAATGGTTTGTTTTTCGCCCATGGCTTCCACGACGCGTTTATAGTGTTCGAATTGTTCGTCTTCGCTTGGATAGTCACTGCTATCTAGATAGATAAACTCACTACGGAATAAACCAATACCTTCAGAATCGTTTCTCAAAGCGTTTTCCACTTCGAAGGAAGAAGCAATGTTTGAATAAATCATGGTCTTCTTGCCATCTTTAGTGACAGTTTCTTTGCCTTTAAAAGCTTGGAGCTTTAATTTATTATCTTCATATTCTTTTTTCTTTTTAGAATATGCGGTTACCATCTTGCCATCTGGTGCTATGATGAGTTCAGATTTCATCGCATCAAGAATAGCAAACTCTCCATTAAGTTCCGGAGTAACTTCGATGCCTTCCACTGAGCATAAAGCTGGAATTTCAAGCATTCTAGTTAAGATAGAAACGTGAGAGTTACTGCCACCTTTAGCGAAGACGATACCAAGAATCATGTTCTTATCAAGTTTCATTAATTCGCTTGATGGTAAATCATCACAAATGATGATTGATGGTTCTTTTAAGGAAAGGGATGTATCAGCTTTCTTTAAGAAGGAAACGATTCTCATTGCTACTTCTCTAACATCATTTGCCCTTTCTTTCATGTAGGCATCATCCATGCTAGCGAAGATTTCCGCTAGTTGTTCACCAGCAGCTTGGACAGCGTATTCAGCGGAAACATTGTTTTCGAGTTCCATTCTGACTGTGTCTTCAAAATCGAGATCTTCCGCCATTAACTTGTGGGTAACAAATAGTTGAGCTTCCTTTTCGCCCATTTTGGCAAGAGTTGCCATATAAAGCTTATCTAAAGCCGCAACGGTTTCTTGTCTAGCTTTGACAAATCTTTCAAATTCTTTCTCTGGTCCTAAACCGGCTTCTTTTTCCACTTTCAAAGCCGCGTATACGATCAACTTCCCCAATGCGTAGCCTTCAAAAACACGGCCACCCTTATAAGATTTCATATTAGAGATTTTCCTTGAAGACTTTTTCGATGGCAGCAGCGGCTGCTTCTTCATCGTCACCATTTACTTTGACAAGGACTTCTTCACCGCATTTGACACATAATGCCATAACACCAATGATTCTCTTTAAGTCAGCAGTCTTGCCTTTATTTTCAATTGTCACTTGAGAAGCGAACTTTTTTGCTTCAGCAACAACGATGCCAGCTGGACGAGCGTGAATGCCTTCTTTGTCTTGAATAACGTATGTAAACGATTTCATTTTTGTTTTCCTCCTATAAAATCTATGTGTTAATTATTTCTTTCTCTTGAAGCTTAGGCCTTTCCATTTTCCTAATTCTGGATTATCACTATCTTTCTTTAATAAGCCCAATAAGATAGCGGTAACGACACTGCCAGCGATGATTGCGAGTAAGTAGAGGAGAATGGTCCAACCACTTGGTTGAATGGTTGCAAGAACGAAGATACCACCATGAGGTGCTAATAATTGGCAACCGAATAAACCTGTTAATAAACCAGCAACGATACTTCCGCCTACACATGAGACGATAACTCTCCATGGATCACTTGCTGCAAATGGGATAGCACCTTCAGTGATGAAGCTTGCGCCCATAACATAGTTAACCATTGCATCGTTTCTTTCACGTTTATTATATTTTTGTGGGAATAAGTTAGCACTGATTGCGATACCTAATGGTGGAACCATACCACCTGCCATAACAGCAGCCATTAAGATGTAACCTGCTGGGTTATCTATACTTGCGGTAGTAAGAGCACCAGTTGCGAAAACATAAGCAGCCTTGTTGATAGGACCACCCATATCGATAGCCATCATACCTGCTAATAATGCAGCAAGTAATATTGTTAAGTTATGTTGTTGTAACAAATTGAGCATCTCGGTGAATCCGACGTTGACATAAATAAGTGGAGTGTTAACTAAGTACATAGTTGCACCGATACAAAGGATACCTAAGACTGGGTAAATAAGTGTTGGTTTTAAAGCATCTAAAGATTTTGGTAAGAATCTGAATAATCTTTCTAAACCTTTAACGATATAACCACCAGCGAAACCAGCGACGATGCCACCTAAGAATCCGGCAGATGCAGTTAAGGAATAAGAATCGCCTTGGATTGTAGCAAGGATATTAAAATTACTTGTTGTAGCAATAAATCCACCGACCATACCAACAGCAAGACCTGGTCTGCCAGCAATGGAATGAGCAATGAAGCCCGCTAAAATCCAAACCATGAAGTTAAATGCATAGCCACCAACGGTCTTAAACCAAGCAGCACCTGGGTTCCAGCTACCAAATTGTCCACCGACATCAGCGATGCTCATGCCAGCAGAGGAGATAGCGATTGTATCAATCAAGAATGCGAGAGCGATTAAAATACCACCACCGATAACGAATGGGAGCATATGACTAACACCATTCATTAAGTGTTTATAAATTCTATGTCCAATAGATTCCTTGCCTTGATTGGAAGAAGTAACTTTTCTTTCTTCGCCAGCTTTATAAACTGGAGTATTTGGATCAAGGGCTTGATTGATTAATTTTTCTGGTTCATGAATACCTTTTGCGACTGCAACTTGGACTAAACGTTTGCCAGCAAATCTTTCGATTTCGACATTTGTGTCAGCAGCAACGATAACGCCTTCACAGTGTTCGATTTCTTCACCGGTTAAAACGTTCTTTGCCCCACCAGAACCATTGGTTTCAACTTTAATGGAGATACCCATTTCCTTAGCTTTATCTTTTAAAGCTTGTTCTGCCATATAGGTATGAGCGATACCTGTTGGACATGCAGTAACTGCCAAAACACGTGGGAACTGTGCGGTTTCTTCCACTTCTTCGAGTTTTCCTGCTTCTGCTTCATCGATAACTTTTAAGAATTCTTTCTTACTCTTTGCGGATAACAAAGCGTTCTTAAATTCATCATTCATCAACATTTCGCTTAATCTAGCTAAAACATCTAAGTGAACATTATCTTCACTATTAGGTGCAGCGATTAAGAAAAGTAAGTTGACTGGTTCTCCATCAAGGGCAGCATATTCAACACCCTCAGGGATAACCATAGCGGCAAGGGCTGGTTTTTTAACCACATCACTCTTACAGTGTGGGATGGCAATACCTTCGCCGATACCAGTTGTTGATTCTTCTTCTCTAGCAAATACGCCTTTTTCGTAGACTTCTACATCAGCGATTGCTCCAGAATTAGCAATCAATTTGACCGCTTGTTTGATAACGTCTTCTTTCGAAGCGGCCTTGATGTCAATGGAGACGGTTTTTTCCGATAATAAATCAGTAATTTTCATTTTTTTACTCCTTTCCAATCATCCATTCATTTTATTTAGGAGAGATTCAACTTCCTCTTTGGTTGCTAACCCTTCAGAGAATGCAGAAGCACTTCCTGTCGCTATACCCTTTCTAAAGGCTTTAGCGATGTTTCCTGTTTTCATATATTCGTCGATAAATCCTGCCACTAAGCTATCACCTGCTCCGACAGTGTTAACCACTTTGCCTTCTGGGGCTGGTAATAATTCTACGATTTCTTTATTGACGAGTAGAGCACCATCTTTTCCTAGTGAAACGATGACATTTTGTGCTCCTAAATCTAATAACTTCTTAGCGTTTTCCACTAGTTCTTCATCATTATTAATCACGACATCAAACATTTCTTCGAGTTCTTCTTTATTTGGCTTAACAAGAACTGGTTTATAGCTAAGTGTATTTAATAAGATTTCTTTATTAGAATCGATAACCACACGAGCGTGGGTGTGTTGTACTCTTTCTAAGATTCTTTGATAGATATTCTTAGGTAAAGAGCTTGGGATAGTTCCAGAAATGACTAACAAGTCATCCTTAGTCATCTTTTCGAGTTTATTGATCAACTCTTCGATTTGCTCATCAGTGATATGTGGACCTTGTCCGTTGATCGCTGTTTCTTCTTTGCCTCTAAGTTTGACGTTGATTCTAGTCAAACCATCAACTTCCACGAAGTCAGAAACTATGTTTCTTGCCTTCAACTCGTCCTTGATGTATTGGCCTGTAAAACCACCTAAAAAGCCAGTGGCAATAGATGGGGTTCCAAAGTTAGACAAAACAATGGAAACATTGATGCCTTTTCCACCAGGAAGAGCATGTTCTCCTTTGCTACGATTAATCGCACCAATCACTAATTGGTCTAAATCGACAACGTAATCAATAGCAGGGGAAAATGTTACTGTGTAGATCATCTTATTTCACCTCAATAATATTTTTATTCTTAAATTCTTGCTTATAAATTTTGTCAGTAATAATTTCTTGGCCGACGAATGGATGGAAGCTGACTGCGGTTCTCACACCAAATTTAGTGTGGTCCGATAAAACGTATAGTTTCTTGCACTGCTCCATTGCTGCCTTTTTAACAATCGCTTCTTCATAATCTGGAGTGGTTAAACCCTTGTTTAAGTCAACACCATTGCAGCCAAAAAAGCCAATATCGAAACTAAACTGAGAGATGATATCTCTGGTCATAGAACCGATAAAGGCATCAGTGATGGATTTAAATTCTCCACCTGTAATATATACGCGATATCCTTTTAATTTTAATTTTCTAGCAATAGTGACTGAGTTAGTCAAAACCTTAAGGTTCTTGGCTTCAATAGCTTCCACAAAGTGATATGTGGTTGTGCCAGCGTCAATATATATAGCAGTGTTATCTTTCACTAATTTAGCAGCGTATTCAGCGATTAATTTCTTTTCTTCAACCTGAAGTTCCATTTTTGCTTCCACGCTTAATTCATGGATAGAACTTGGATCTTCTTCAATCGCTTGTGCACCGCCACGTAGTCTAATAAGTTTTCCTTCGCTATCTAAATACACCAAATCAGCGCGAATCGAAGATTCACTCGCGCCTGTGATTTCCATCAAATCATGAAAAGAGACGTACTTTCTTTCGTTTACGACTTCTAAAATTTTAGATAGCCTTGCTTCTCGTAGCATTACTTCAAAATAACCTTATAGTTTATTTTTACTATATCGAGAAAAACATTTCAACAAAAATCGTTAAAATTCATTAAAAATCGTTAAATATCTACAAAATTGATATCTTGACTACCATTATTAAAAGCGAACCCAGTTCGTAAACTAAGTCCGCTTATTGTTGCTTTATAGAACCAATTGCTAGAGAGTTATTGTTTTAGACTCATCAAAGGTTAAAGTTCTATTGTCATGATCTTCCCATCCGGTTGGGTTTGCTACAGGGTCGCTATAAGCACCCTTAGCTACTTTACATGTCCAAACAGTATCTTTTTCAACTTCGAATGTAGCTTTCCAACCATTATAGTTGTTGTCCCATTCAAATGCGATAGCGTTCGCATTAATTTCCCAATTTGAAAAATCACCAACTAAATAGGCTCTACTTCCCATACCTGCATCGAATTGAGTTTGCAATGTGATTGTTACTTTTGTAGTAATTTCAGTAACTGTGACACTTACCGTCCTTGTGACAATACCATCAGTAACAGAAACAGTTGTGCTTCCAACTTTTTTACCTGTAATCGTGAGAATTCCTTCGTTATATGTAGCGGTTGCCACTGTTTCGTCATTAGATGTTGCAGTAACATCGCCATTAGGATTTTCGACAGTAATTTGTTTATTTCCATCAACAGACATGCTAGCTGTGTCACTGCTCAATGACATCATTGTTGATTCAGCGATGTAAATGAATTTACCATTGTCATCACCTTCAGTAGGTGCTGTAACTACAATATAGAAATCATAGTAACCAGCGGTCTTAGCAGAGATATTGCCTGCGTTTGTTTCGCTTTCTTCGAAGTTTGCTTTTTCAGGTGAAGATGGTTTAATGTCTCCATATTTATGCCAATGTTCAATTCCACCTAAGCAGAAAACAATCTCGTCATTTTCTTCTAATCTTAATGTTTTAACAAAATATTCTGTGTTTTCGTTTTTGCCTGTTAAGTCAACATCTCTCCATTCGCCACTATGGCCAATATGTGCAACATATTTGCCTGCATATGGATCAACAACTGTTAAATTAATCTCAGCAGAGCCATTATCATCTCTTACAGTAATTACTGCATTACCATTTTTAACACTGTTTAAAGTAATAACATTGCCGGCAATTTCAGCAGTTGCAACTAGTTCGTCGCTAGATTCAACTGTAACAGTGCCTTCGTGTTTGGTGACGTTAACAACTGGATTTTCGCCAATATTAAATTCAACACTAGTCTTATCTAAAGTTAAAGTAGGTGTTTTTGCGATATAGATAAATTTGCCTTCATCTAATCCATCTTCAGGTGCGGTAACGACGATATAGAAGTTATATGTACCAGCGATTTCGACATAGATATTTTCTGCGTGTTCTTCACTTTCAATGAAGTTAGCTTTTGCAGGTGAAGTTGGTTTGATATCCCCGTATTTTCTCCATGCATTATTAGCGCCCATGCAGAAGACAAGCTCATCGCCAGCAGCAAGTTCTAGACCTTCGACATAATATTCTGTGTTTTCGTTTTTGCCTGTTAAATTGATATTTTGCCATTCACTGTTGTGATAGACACGAGCAATGTATTGTCCTTCATAAGAAACATTAACTTCAACTTTGAATGTTGTAGTTTTTCCGCCAAAGGAAACGGTAATGGTCTTTTCGCCATCGGAACTTGAATCAAATCCGGATAATTCGTAGTTTTCAACCACTTGAGAGGATTCATCTGAATAATGTGCAGTAATTTCAAGTCCGTCTTTATCAAATTCATCACCAATATAGTATGATTTTTTATTTACTTCGTGCGTAATAGAAATACTTTGTAATACTGGGGCTGGTTCGCCAACGGTGATTTTATAATTATCAGTTTTATTTTGATAAGTAACAATAATGGTCTTTTCGCCAGCAGAAGACATATCTTCAGCGCCAGTTATTTGACACTCGTTAAGAGGGACATTCTTATCTGAACCTCTATCGTATTTAGCGGTAACAACAAGACCTTCATAAGTAAAGGTTTCGCCATTTGCGAATTCTTTTTTAACATTTTCAGTATTTAATTCAATGCTTTGTAAAACTGGAGTTGCAAGAACTGTTACATCGAATGTTGCAGTTTTGGTTTGATAAGTAACAGTGACTGTCTTTGTACCTGCTGTCGAGGAATCAAATCCTGACAATTCATAGCCGGTAACTGCTTGGGTGGAAGAGTCAGTGTTTGTTGCAGTGACCACTAAGCCATCAATTACCAATTCTTCGCCGATTTCGTAAGTGGTTTTATTTGGAGCGTGGGTAACAGCAATAGAAGATACGCTGACTGCAGTCACACTAATTTGATATGTTTTAGATTGGCCATCGAAAGAAACAGTGATTATTTTAGTTCCTGCTGATGACATATCTGGTTCAGAAACATTATATTCGTCATCAGTGAGAGTTCTTTCACTATTATCGTTATACTTTGCCTTGACAATTAGGCCATTTGAATTGAAAACTTCTCCGACAAAGAATTTTTTATCAACATTTGTTGTGTCAATCGTGATAGATTCAATAACTGGATTATTTACATTAATTGTGTAAGTTTTAGATTTGTTTTCAAATGAAACAGTGATTATTTTTTCTCCAGCAGAAGACATGTCAGGGTTAGAAATACTACATTGTGCTAATGGAACATTCTTATTTCCACCTTTGTCATATTTAGCAGTGACAACTAAACCAGTTGAAACGAATGTTTCACCAACAAAGAACGTTTTTTTGACATTAGTTGTATTAAGCTCAATGTCTTGTAAGACCGGTGCTGTTTCAACAACAATACTAAACTTTACTGTTTTTTGTTCATATGTAACCGTGATTTCTTTAGTGCCAGCAGAAGACATGTCAGGGTTAGATATCTGATAATTAGTAACTACTGCGGATGTGCCATTTGAATAATATGCGGTGACTTCTAATCCGGTTTTATCAAATATGTCACCAACAGTATATTTTTTCTTATTAACTTCGTGTGTGATAGATATGTTTTGTACTGCTGGCGCAATAACAGTGACTTTAAATGTCGCTGTTTTTTCACCTGCAGAAATAGTAATTGTTTTTTCACCTGGGGTAGAACTATCTAGTGGTGAATTTCCATAATTAAATATCTCAGCAGATGTGCCATCCGTGTAAGTAGCAACAACTTTTAATCCTCTTAAATCTAGAGTTTGATTGAGTTGATATTCTTTTTTAGTTGGTTCTTGAGCAATTGCGATAGATGCGATTACTTTTTCTGCTGGTCTAACAACTTCAACCGTAAATATTTGTTGTTTTCCTTGATAGGAAACTACAACTGTTTTACTTCCAGCAGTGCTACTATCAAAGCCGGTCACTTGATATTCTGAGGCCGCCAATGTTTTTTCTGTGCGGTCAGAATATTGTGCTTTAACAACAATAGATAATGCTTCGTTAAGTTCGTAGCGTTCTTTATAGCCAGTAACTGTAATGCTACTTAATGTTGGAGCAACAGCCTTTTCATTAACAGTAACATTACATTGAGCGGTAAATGTACTAGCGATAACAGTAACGACAGTACTACCTTTTGCAAGAGCGCTAACAAGTCCGTCTCTCACTGATGCGATTGAGGAATCACCGACTGTCCAAGAGACAGTTTTATCGGTTGCATTCTCTGGTTCCACTGTTGCTTTTAGTTGCTTGGTGTCACCCACATCCAACGTGATGGATGATTGATCAAGCTTAACGCCTGTGACTGCGACAGTACTTGGAGTAGGGTCAACATTCGCGTTATTACATGCAGCAGCAGACATAGCAAAAGTTAGAAATGGTAGCAAAAGAAGGTATTTCTTTTTCATATAAACCTTTTCCTTTCTCATATGTGTACACATTTTATGTGTGCTTGCTTATGTATTAATTATAGCAATATCGATTATTATTAAAATAAAAATAGCCCACATTTTAAAAAATTAATCGTGTTTATTTGAGCTTTTTAGAAGTAAAAATAGTCTTTTAAGATTGAATTAACACGACAAACCCCCAGTGGATTTAAAAAGTGCTTGAATTTTAATTCAACTTAAGTATGATATACGAGCGAGAAAAAATAATAGATTTACTCTTATGAAAAGCGTTAAAAAAGGATTCAGACCACATTACTTATTCATCATTACCGACGCGATTATCGTATTCGGATTAACATTATTATCACTTTTAGTCCATTACGGATTAAATAACATTGCAGATCATTTAAATGCATCTTTAATCTATTCTGGTTCAGTGACCGCTGCAACTCTTATTTCCTTTTTGATCGCAAAAGTTTACCGTATGTTAACTAAAGATTTTGGCTTATTCGAAAGTGTGAAAATCTTTATTATCTCAATGGCGGTTCAACTTGTCGCTTTAATCGTTTCTGTACCTATTAGTTATCTCCCTGATGGATTTACTTATTTCTGGGTTTGGGTATTAACCGCGATTACTATTTCATTCCTACTTGTTGCGTCACGTGTTTTTGTCCGTGCTATATTCTTATTCACCTCCATCTTCAGAAAGAAAGATAGAGTTAGAACACTTGTCATCGGTGCTGGTGCAGCTGGAAAAATCGTTGTTGACGAATCCAGAAGAAACTCAGATAACCATAACTATGTTATCGCTTTCGTTGATGATGATATCAATAAAGTTGGCGGGACATTCGCTAACTTACCAGTTAAAGGTCCAATCAGTGAAATCCCAACCATCATTGAATATTATAATATTCAAGAAGTTATTATTGCTATTAGTGATTTAACTCAAGAAAAGTTGCATGAAATCATTTCCATTTTAGAATTATGTCCTGTCAGAGTTAGAAGACTTCCTTTGATTAGTGAAATGCAAGGTCCTAACGACACCAGAATCATCGATGTCGACTTAAATGACTTGTTATGTCGCGATCCAATCGTCTTAGATAATCACGAAGTTAACGATATGTTACATGGTAAGACAGTTCTTGTTACAGGTGCTGGTGGATCAATCGGCAGTGAACTCGTGAGACAAATCTTCAAAACTCATCCCGCTAACTTAATTCTCTTAGATATCTACGAAAACTCAACTTACGATATTCAAATGGAATTAGTAAGAAAGATGAGAGAAGAAGAAATTGAAGATATCAATCTCATCACTCTTATCGGTTCAACTTATGATAAGGTAAGAATGGAACATATCTTCAAGAAACATCATCCAGATTACGTTTATCACGCGGCAGCCTATAAACATGTTCCACTAATGGAAGATTCGCCAAGTGAAGCAATTAGAACAAATGTCATCGGTACATATAATGTTGCTTCTCTCGCTGATAAATATGGCGTTTCTAAGATGGTTCTTGTTTCCACTGATAAAGCAGTTAGACCAACAAACGTTATGGGTGCAACTAAGAGATTTGCAGAAACCATTATCCAATATTTCTCAGAGCATTCCAAAACAAGATATGCTGCTGTGAGATTCGGTAATGTCTTAGGAAGTAACGGAAGTGTTGTTCCACTATTCAAGAAACAAATTGAAGCTGGTGGTCCAATCACTATTACCGATAAAGAAATCACAAGATACTTTATGACCATCCCTGAAGCAGTATCATTAATCCTTCAATGTGGATTATTCGCTGAAGGTGGAGAAATCTTCATTCTTGATATGGGTCAACCTGTAAAGATTGTCCATCTTGCCGAAAGATTAATTAGACAAGCGGGTTTAACTCCATATAAAGATATCGACATCGTGGAAGTTGGTTTAAGACCTGGAGAAAAACTTTATGAAGAACTTCTTCTTGATAAAGAACATCAACAAAAAACTCCAAACAAGAAGATTTATATTGAGCCAACAGAAATGGTTAATGAAAAGATTGAAAGTGATGTTAAATTAGCAAGTTCAGTCTTCAATATGGAAGAGACAAAAGACGTTAAAGAACTTCTCGCTAAACTCATCACAACTTATAAAATCACAGAGAACAAGAAATAGAGCGTTACTGCTCTTTTCTTTTAGAAGAAAGACATCCAGTCTTCCTGACCGGATGTCTTTTTATTTTCCTTAATATTATGTTTTACCAGCACCATTCTTACTGATAAAGCCATATATGTCGCCAGGTTTAACATGAATACTTATATGGCCAGCAGCAAGTTTGTTTGGAAACTGTTTTGTAATTTATATTCAAATTACACGACAGAGGCCGCTTATTTTGATATCTAATTGTAGTGAAAGTCTACTTTCTTGACTCCTTCTTTATAGATGGTCTTGAAGTCATTTTTCATCGAGATTGTTTGATAGCCTGCAGTTGTCCAACTATTATACAAACCATCAATTCTTTCCTTAAATTTTTCGTCTGTTTCATTAAGCTTTTTGGCGTGATCTCTATCATCGTCATCAGCAATAAGCATAAATGCTTTTGTGTTATTTTTATATTTTTGATTGCCTAAGCAGTAGTTATGCATTGCACTATCACCACCACTATTGCCAAAGGATAATACTGGTGTCTTGCCAATTTCTTGAGTGATTTGTTTCACTTTGTTAGTTTTTAAGTTCTTAATGATAAGTTCATCAGTTCTTAAAATGGATTCGGTTGGTTTCATCGTGTAATCAACACCATCAGCGTCACCTTGATCTGAAGATTTTAAAACGACATCCATACCAATTACTTTATTTGAAGCGATACCAATTGAATCAACAAGGGCGCGGCAAAGAAGTCTATCGGAGCCGGAAACGACATAGAAATCAAAGTTGTTATCTTTTAAATAATCAAAGACATCAAGCATTGGTTGATAGAAAGCATCACCATAAGTCATGTTTTCAAATCCGTTAGCAGACATAGCCCCGTACATCTTTGTATATTCATCAAACTCTTTCACAGTCATACCAGAATATGCTTTAGCAGCAGCATGTGCGTGCACTAAAGCAAAATCATCAGGAAGTTTTGTGCCTTCTCTAACATTAGCTCTAATCATCTGAGCGGCTTCCACGACATCGGCAGGAGCTTTATCTTTATAATTTGGATCTTCCAAAGCACGATACTCTAACATGTTATATTCAAAATATGTTGGGTAAAGTTCTGCTACAAATGTGCCATCCATGTCGAAGGTAGCGATACGATCTTCAACAGGGATGTAATTTTTCGAATTCTTATTTGTCACATCTTGTACATATGCCTTTAAAGCTGTTAAGGCGTCGCAATCATTCCAGTTTTTGAAATATTGCTTTTGACTTCCTTGGTTGCATCCATTAACAGCAAGGATGAGAGGGAGAAGTGACAATACTACTAATCTTTTTTTCATTGTTATAAATCCTTTCTTTTAATTATTTTATAATTAACTTTTCTTTAAATGCTTCGATATTTTCTTTTTTTAAGTTTAGCCCTTTATAAAGGAACTCATCTAAAGAACCATATTCATTATCAATCACTTCAAATAAAGAATTGATATATATTTTTTTAGCAAGGAATGCTCTTCCTACTTTTAAAGCAAAGCGAGGTTGAAGTCTCAAATACTTGATTTGCATATAGTATTTAAACGCTTTTTTGTTGCTCATCTTATTGGTGACGAGGTATTCGTCGACAATTTCTTTACGTGACACTCCTAAAATGGATAACAATATCGCAGCGATTATTCCAGTTCTATCTTTGCCTTCACTGCAATGAAAATAGAAGCCATATTCATCGTCTTTTCCAGTGATAATACGGTTGATAACTAAACCGATATTTTTTAAAGATTCACCATGAAGCATGTCTAGATAGATATTTTTCATGTGTGGCAAAATACGATAAATCTGAAATTGATCAGGTTTTTCGTTTTCTTTATGTGATATGCCATCTTTTTGACGTTCAAAAATAGGCATCAATTCATAGTTTGTGCCCGAAATCGTAAGCTCTGGCGCTTCTTTTTGTTCATCATGACTTCTTAAATCAATGATGGTTTTGATATTACACTTTTTAACTAAATAAGCGGATTGTTCTTCAGTTAAGTGTCTTAAAGTCCTGCCTCTAATTAGCATTCCTTCCTTAATAGTGACATCTTTATATACTCCTCCAATATCACGAATATTGGGGTTATCTTTTAATTTAATAATTCTCATGTCAATAATATATAACTACTTAGCCATTTATGCACATTGTTTTTATTTAACTTTTATCAAGTGATAAATATTGTAAAATTACTGCATAGGTAGGTCTTTATGAAAAGAACAAGCATTTTTGCCATTTCCTTTTCGTACTATAATATACATTAATAACTGATGTACGCTTATTAAGATGGTTAGTCTAGGGGTTGTTAGCCACTAGGCTTTTTTTATCAGAAGGATTACAACCAACAAAATGATAGTAAGGAATATTTTTGCATCAAAAAAGAGGCTCGAGCCTCTAATTTGATGAATAAGATTTTACCAACGGTTTTTAACCATCTCCGCAAAGCCGAGAAGATTCTCTATCTTATATGCTTTACCTTCGACAGTTATTTCACCATTAAAATATCCAAATACTTGATGTTGGTTGCTTTGAATAATTAAGGCGTTTGTGTTGGAATACCTATCGATAATTGGGTCAAATGTAAGATTGATATCACCACTTTGGCTCTTAAATTGCCATTGCTCTTTAAACTGGTGTTTACCTTCTGAATCTTTTGGAATTAAGAATTCAACGTCTTCTAATTTATAGGCTTTACTATCAAAGAAAAACATATTTTCCGATGCTTGGGATGTATCGCCAAAGCCATATCCTAAATTAAAGCCAATTCGATGTCCGTCTTTAGTGTAAGCATTTAAGCTAGACCAGTACCATGTGTTAGAGTAGGTCCATACTCCTCTTCCCCAGTCAAGAACGCCTAAGGTTTTATCTTTTTTGAACTGGTGAGTGATATCACCATATTTAAAATATCCACTTCCGCTTAAAAGATTTATCTTTTGGTTATAATAGAAATGTCTTTTCTTTTCAAATGGAGTGACAATCACCATTGATTTATCAGTAGTTTCTCTTAAGGAGATTTGACATTCGAAATCTTTGCCCTTGCTAACATTTTTCATAGAACAGATAAGGCTTCTTTTGCCATTATTGTTCTTAAAATACATGTTAAATTTCCTAGATTCTTTTTGTAAGTCGCCATCTTTTGAAGTAGATGGCAAATTTGTCGTGCCAAAAGTTAACCATTCCATATATGATTTTGTGACATCTGTTTTATTCTTATAATCTAAAACCGAAACAGACACTAGTCCCATATAGGAATTATCATCGATAGTAAGAGCAATGCCATATTCTTCGTCACCAATATAGTAATAATCCCATTCTTTAATGCGGCCTTTTAAACCTTTGATGGCTTTTCTTGAATATTCTTTGTCTAAAGAAAATGAATAACCTGCCTCAACTAGATTGCCATGTTCATCTAGTAAAGGTCCTTTGCTTATTTTATGTTGCATATTTATCACCTATTTAATTTATTAAATAACACCGCAAGGAATTAAAACGATCAATAAGATTGCAACTAAACCCCATTCAGCGATTAAGAAGATATTTCTATTTCTTGGTTTCATATCAGGAACATAGTTACTAGCTAAGAAGAATGGAATATAAGTAGTAACAAAGACTGGAAGGACTCCCCACCATGGATAAACCCAAATGAATGAGTTATTAATTGTGCCTGCTAAGAATGATTCAAATAAGGCGAATAATAACGCCATGCCAAGAGCGCCCACTAGTTTACAGTCGATACCTTTTTGTTTTCCACCTCTAGTGAAATAATGTTTTGTTCGATCTTGAGGTAGCATCTTAAAGGAAATAATGCCCGCTAAAGAGAACATCATCGATAATTCCCAAGAAACACCAATTAATAAGATGAAAGTGGTTGAATCATTGGAAACAGCCCATAGAGGATATCCAGAAGCTTTCGCAATAATGGCGTTAGCGATTTCATATAACCAGTGCACTCCATAAAGTGCTAATCCGGCAAAAACCGCGCTGTAGTTCTTCTTATGCATCTCTGACCAATAAACATAGAAGACAACAGCTAAAATGAAAATAAATGTCCAATTGAAATTCTCTGTGCTACGCACACGAATAGCATCAACTAGATCTTTGGCGGCTTGAGAGCCGTCTCCCCAGAATTTAAACATATGTATGACTCCTTGAAGGTTACTTTAATTATAACAAAATAAAGAAAAAACACATAAATGGATTAATCCAAATATGTGTCTATTTCATATTATCTTTTAGAAAGGACTTCTCTTTCGTATTCCCTTACTTCATTAAACATTTTCGCATCACTCACCATGCCTTGACGTTTGAGATATTCGTCCCAAACTTCTCCCCAAGGTAGTGTCTTTAATTCTTCTTGAAGAGCTAACACTCTTGTGTGGTCATAACTATCTTGTGCTTCTTTTAACAAGTTCCATGGTGTTAATAAGGCTTTGAGCAAAGCTTTTTCCATGTTTCTTGCTCTGATAACCATCGCTGCAATTCTATTAATAGAAGCATCGAAACAATCTAATCCGATATAACTTCTTTGAAGTCCGTTGCATTTAACAAGTTCATCCGCAACATCTCTCAGATCCAATTAAAACAAGCAACATTGCAAAAGCGTTATATATGGGGAGAAGTAGGCTGTCTACAAACTTCAAAAACGAAACTGGAATAAATCTATCTGACTATATTACACAAGTCAAAATTGACAAGGCAAAGCGATTATTAAGGCACTCCAATAAGTCATTTACAGCGATAGCAACTTACCTAGGGTTTTCCAGTCCAAGTCATTTTTCCAAGGTATTTAAAAAGTGCACTGACACTACTCCATTTGAGTATCGTCAAATGCACAAACATTATTAAAAAACTGGGTTTTTGCGCTATTTTTTAAAATTATAAGTTATAAATTAGCTCTTTTATTTTTCTTTGATAATCTTCTTTCGCACGTCCTTTAACTTCTTCAAAAGGTATATGTCTATCGTTGGTTTCAAATATTTTTTGTACACATGGATATATACTTTGAATTTCTTCTAAAGATAGTTCTGAAATGCCCACAATTAAATAAAGTGGTTTGTTCATTTTCATGCATCTTTTCGCTATGCCATCGATAACTTTTCCATCCAGTGTTTGTCTATCTAGTTTTCCCTCGCCAGAGATAACTAAATCGTTATGAGCTATAAATTCATCAAAGTGTATTAAATCAAGTATTGTTTCTATTCCTGAAGACATCTTTGCGTTGGCGAACGCTAATAAGCCACCACCTAGGCCACCGGCAGCGCCGCTTCCATGAATAGAAGAAACATCTTTTCCTAAATCTTTAATTATCACATCAGACAAATGTCTTAATCCTTTATCTAATAGTTCTACCTCTTCTTTTGTTGCTCCTTTTTGAGGTGCAAACTTATAAGCTGCTCCTTCGATACCGAAAAGTGGTGATTTTACGTCGCTAAGAATAGTGATGCTGACATTAGTAAGTAATTCTTCAGTAGAACGGTTATCAATATAATTAATATCTTTTAAAGTTAGGCCAGTAGGAACAAATGATTTGTTATTTTTATTATAAAATTTAGTTCCTAATGCAGATGCGAGACCAACTCCACCATCATTTGTGGCACTACCACCAATAAACATGTATATATTCTTTATTCCTAGTTCAATAGCGGCTTTAATTTGCTCTCCGAGTCCATAAGTTGTAACTAGACCCGGATTATTATCTTCTTTTGCAAGTGAAAATCCAGCGCATGAGGCGCATTCGATATAAGCATTATTATCTTCATCAACATAAAAATGGGCTTTGCACTTTTCAAAATATAGGTTATTGACTTCAATACCGACAAAGTGGCCCTTTTTTATCATAGCAATTGTATCTAGTGAGCCTTCTCCTCCATCAGCGAGAGGTAAAAATGTTAAAGAAAAGCCTCTTCTATTTTCAATTTCCTTTTCAAAAAGAAGACATATATCTAGCGAAGATAATGTTCCTTTAAAAGAATCACTTGCGATAACTATATTCTTTTCATTCATAGTTTAAATATAGCACACACACATATAGAAATTGTAAAAAGAGAGATTATTTTTTAAAATTAAATTATAAGAAGCACATATAGAGGTTAACATTATGAAAGTGTTTTTAGATTTTCTCAAGCGAGCAAAAGTTGCTTTAATCGTGCTTGGATCTCTTTTGGTTGCAACATTTACCCTTGTTGGTATTGCTCATGGTATCGAACAAGACTGGGGCAATGTTATTGTCACAAGTGGACAAATATCCGCAACTACTGTAGATGGGCAAGATTATCAAATGGGATATAAGTTATATGTTCCAAAAGGTGTTGATGAAACTCATCCAGCCCCTGCAGTTCTTTGTTTACATGGTTATCAAAATGACCACGAAACAAGTGCAGGCTATGCAATTGAATTTGCAAGACACGGCTATGTCGCATTAGCTATTGACGAATTTGGTCATGGTAGCACTACAATCGGTATGCTTCCAAGAGGATATACAAATCATAAAGTATCAGTATGTTATGGTTGGGATAGCCAAGATGATAAGACTTATTCATTTGTCAGCGGCGTTGATAGATATAAGTTGATGATGAATTTCTCTAACTTAGACTTCTTCATTGCTAAATACTCACATTCAGTAGACAAATCAACTGGCACTATCTTAGAAGAAAAAGTAAAAGATTCTTCTATGGGTGGTTCGTTTGCTTATATGTGGCTTGCTAGTCAGAACTATGTTCAAGCCGATAAAATGGCAGTTACTGGCCACTCAATGGGTACATGGGCTGCTTGGTCAGTGTCAGCAGCAATGTGTAATGCTGCACTAACCAAAAACGGAGTTAATTATGATATCACTCCAAGAGCCACCATTTTACAGGCTGGCGAAATCTTTAAAACTGGAACTGATGCACAAGGCAGAATGGCATATGACAAAGACGAAGATGGAATATTTGACATTTATTGGAATAATCCACTACTTCTAAGTGCTAAATATGATGAATTTAACTATTTCAGAGACTACTATAAGACTCCAATTAATGACCAAGTCAAATTAGGAGATCAAAACGCTAATTTCTTAGGCGTTACAAATGCTGAAGCTGATTTTAATAAAACATTCCATGAAAACTTTGCAGCCGGAACATCTAGAAGACGTAACTTATATATCACAAACCATAGATTATTAACTCATAACCACGACGCAATCAACGATACACTTAACTGGGTAAGCGCTTCTAATGGTACCGCTTTATCAATCGCATCAAACAATCAAACATTCATGATTAAGGAATGGTTAGTGTTCTTTGCAATGATGGCCGCAATCGCTTCCACTCTCGCTATGATAATGGTCTTTAAAGAGATCAAATGGTTTGCTCCTGTTTATGCTGGTGTGCCAAATAGACCAGAAAAAGAAAAGAAAGGTTGGAAATGGTGGAAAGCCGCTCTCATCACTATGGGAATCTCTGCTGTTACATATCCATTCTTAACACAATTAGGTCACGGATTATTCCCATTCCCAGAAGTAGTTTTCTCAATGACAATCGGTAATGGCTTCTTAATGTGGTACATTTTCTTAATCATTGTTATGTTATGTTTCACTCTAATTCCTTGGTTTAGAAAGAAGAAAAAAGGAACACTCGATACCGACTTTGTTGACTTAGGTATGGCAAGGGATGATGAAGAGCATAAAAAGAAATTTGACTGGGTTTTGCTTGGAAAATCTGCAATTATTGCTGTTTCTGCACTACTTTGGATGTATCTTCAAGTTGTCTTATGCCAAGCTATCTTCCAATTAGATTTAAGATTCATTTGGCCATTCTTCAAAGGCTTCAACTGGTCTAGATTATTAATGTTCTTAGTGTACTTACCAATCTTCATAATCTTCTTTGTTCTCAATAACTCTAAGATCTTTGCATCTAACCGTTTACCTGGCACAAATGAAAAAGGTTTCAAGGCTTTCATGAAGGTCTGGTGGAAATATGCTTTATGCATGGTTGGTGGTATTTTGACAATCGTCTTAATCGAATACATTCCATTCTTCTTACAATTAGGGCCTGGCGCCGACTTATTATTCTCACCAACATTCGGTGGTCCATTCATGTCATTATTAATCGTCTTTGCACCGCAAGTTCTTGTCTTCTCAGTTATATGTACATTTGCATATAGGAAGACAGGTAATGTCTTTGTTGGTGCCTTATTAGTCGCTATGATGGCGTGTTGGATTGTCACCGGTGGATCCGCGATTCTATATACATTCTAATAAAATATAAAAGCACCACTGAACTAATCAAGTGGTGCCTATCAGCGAACCTCGTTAATTCGGGGTTCTTTTTAGTCGATATTAATAAGTTCGTATTCTCTACTACCAAAGCCTAATTCACTAGCGGCTTCGATTGTGTGAATACCATGTCTAGAATTAACTCTTTCTAGGAAGTGGCCTTTGCCTGGATCATCACTATTATTGACTATGTCAATACACGCTTGGTCTAAAGCGATTGGATCTGTGCTAGCTAAAATGCCAATATCTTTCATGCATGGATCTTCCGCCACTTCACAACAGTCACAATCAACAGACATATTGACCATCATCGCAATATATACAATTCTTCCTTCAAACATTTTATGAACAGCAGAAGCTGAATCCGCCATTGCTTCAAGGAAGGCATCTTGAGCTGGTAAATCATTCCATAAATTATTTTGATCTTGAGTTCTTCCTGCAGAATGGATATAAGCTTTTCCTCT
>JAILBR010000033.1 GCA_024680795.1 Bacilli bacterium
AGAATAAGGAATTATGTCAAAAGCAGATGTCATCGAAGTCGAGGCGGTCGTAATGGAAACACTTCCAAACGCAACGTTTAGAGTGAAATTAGAAAATGGAGCGGTAATATTGGCCACCGTTTCTGGTAAAATCCGAATGAACTACATTCGCATTCTTCCAGGTGATAGAGTTACCGTTGAGATCTCGCCTTATGATTTAACACGGGGCCGCATTACATATAGGTTTAAATAGTCCTAGATAAAACTATTAATTAGGAGGAAAGAAATATGAAAGTCAGACCTTCAGTCAAACCAATTTGCTCAAAGTGCAAAGTTATCAAGAGACATGGCAAAATTATGGTCATTTGCTCTGATCCAAAGCACAAGCAAAGACAAGGTTAATAAGGAGGAACATTAGAATATGGCACGTATTGTTGGTGTTGATATACCTAATGATAAACCAGTAGGCATCGCTCTTACCTATATTTATGGTATTGGCAGAACTACTGCAAGCAAAATCTGTGCAGACGCTAAAGTCGAAGCAGGTATTAGAGTAAAAGACTTAAGCGATGATCAAATGAATGCGATCAGAGCGGAAGTCAGCAAAATCAAAACAGAAGGTGATTTAAGAAGAGAAGTCGCCTTAAATATTAAGAGACTCACCGAAATTGGTTGTTACCGTGGTATGAGACATAGAAAAGGTTTACCTGTCCGTGGACAAAGAACCAAAACTAACGCTCGTACACGTAAAGGTCCACGTAAGACCATTGCCAATAAGAAGAGTGCTCCAAACGGTTAATGAAAGGAGAATAATAACATGGCTAAAGCTGTTCGTAAAAAGAAAGTCAAACGCTCGTTTACTAGAGGCGTTGCCCACATTCATTCAACTTTCAACAACACTATTGTCACAATTACTGATTCCCAAGGTAATGCCCTTGCATGGAGCAGTGCTGGTGCATTAGGCTTCAAAGGCGCTAAGAAATCCACTCCATTTGCCGCTCAACAAGCTGCAGAAGCTGCTGGTAAGGCTGCTTATGAACAAGGCATTAGACAAGTTGACGTTGATGTTAAAGGTCCAGGCCCAGGTAGAGAAGGCGCAATCCGCTCACTCGCTGTTGCTGGATTACAAGTCTTAAGTATCGTTGATACTACACCAATCCCACATAATGGATGCCGTCCACCAAAACGTCCACGTGGCTAATTTATAGGAGGGAATAAAATATGAAACTCGCAAATCCTTTTGAAAGATTCGGAGTTACACAAGCCGATTATGATGGAAACGAAAACTATGGTCGTTTCGTCATTGAACCACTCGAAAGAGGCTTTGGATTAACTCTTGGAAATGCATTAAGAAGAGTGTTACTCAGTGCTTTACCAGGTGCTTCTGTCTATGCGATTGAAGTCGAAGGTGCACAACACGAATTCTCATCTTTACCAGGAGTGGAAGAAGATGTCACTACCATCATCTTAAACTTAAAAGAATTAGTTCTTAAGATTGATGAAAATGATGGCGGATTCAAGAGACTTGAAGTCAATGTTAGTGGTGAACACGTCGTTACTGGCGCTGATATCGTCTGTCCTACAGGCGTTGAAGTTATCAACAAAGATGTCGTTCTCGCTCACGTGACAAGCGAAGGCTCATTAAAGATGGTCTTACATGCTAGAAATGGCAGAGGCTATGTCACTGGTGAACAAAATAAAGTCTTACATCCAAATTTCCCTGTTGGAGTTATCGCTACAGATAGTAACTATTCCCCAGTGAAAAAAGCAAATTACATCGTTGACAACACTCGTGTTGGTCACGATTCTAAATTTGATAAGTTAACTTTAGAAGTTTGGACCAATGGTTCCATTCTTCCACAAGAAGCAGTCGTTTGGGCTAGCAAGCTCTTAATCGAACACCTCAATAAATTCATGAATCTTGCAGAAATCACTCAAGATATCAATATTGAGAAAGAAGAAGTTAAAGTCGAAGAAAATAAATATGAGAACATCACTATTGAAGATCTCGATTTATCTGTCAGAAGCTATAACTGCTTAAAGAGAGCAGGCATCTCAACTGTCTACGAATTAACTGAAAAGAGTGAAGATGATATGATGAAAGTCAAGAATCTCGGTAAGAAGTCCTTAAAGGAAATCAAAGAGAAACTTGCCGCATTAGGATTATCTTTCAAAGATTTTGAATAATTGGAGGTAATAATTTATGCCAGCACAAGGTCGTAAAAATGTTCATGGTAAGACCGGCGTAAGATTTAAAGCCGCTTACACAAAGAGCAAATATGAAAACATGCTTCGTAATGTTGTTACTGATTTAATCATTCATGAATCCGTCAAAGTCACTGCTGCAGTGGCAAAAGACGTTGTCAAAGAAGCAGAGCGTTTAGTGACATTAACCAAGAAAGAAGATGTCATGAATGCGAAGAGACAAGCAAATAGATTCGTTAGAAATATCGAAGCTAGTGAAGGAGTCAGCGCTACTGATAAATTATTCAACGTTATCGGTCCTAGATACAAAGATCGTAATGGTGGATATACTAGAAGATTAAAACTTGAAAATCGTCGTGGAGACGACGCTCCAATCGTTTTAGTCACATGGGTTGATTAATCTTAACAAAAAGAAGAAATAAAACCGAGGATTTTGTTCATCATTTCCTCGGTTTTTATTATCCAACAACTGATATATATTTTGGATTTCTATAGTTTTCATTCCACCTATCAATGTATTCCATTTTAAACTCATCTTTGTTTTCCGCTTGATCATAATAATAAGAGAATACCATATCTGCAATTATTTCTATATGATTATCACCTAATACCTTATTCACTGAGTACAATGTTTTAGCGTAATCCATAGTGTAAAAAACATTATCTTTAATGAAGTAAAAACGATGAGCATTCATAAAGTAAAAACGATTTCTAAAATAAACATTAAAATTATTGTTCGTGATCGGACAAACGTCTTCATTTTCACTTAATAAATAATATGTATTGTAGCCACCATAATTTCCTAAATAAATGCTATCTGTCGCAATATATATTTCTTCATTAGATTTATTTTTTATACTTATCGGATGTTCCGAAAAATTTGCTATTTCATATTTTACAACATCAATATCTTTTATAATATTTTCTTCTCTATAACATGATGAGAACATAGGTGTTGATAGTATTGCATTTATGGTATTAATTGTTTCTTCGCTTGCATTTTGTTTTTTATAGTAGGCATAAAATATACTTTCAACTTGATTGATACTTATTACTTTCTGCACGAATAAATTATGTAAAAAGGCATAATCTTCATTAGTTCTTTTTTCCTCATATTTTATATGGCCATTATTATCTTTTTTCATGCATATAACAAAGTGGTCGAAAGAAAATTGATTTATGGAGTAGTTTTCATTATTAAAACCAGAACCACCATAATTGAATATATCATAGTCATTATAATTGCCTAGATATGTTGATTTAGCGCCACCATACGTATCTTCAACATAACTTGGAAGATTTGGAATTATAGTGGCTTTATACTTATCTGAAATCTCTTTAAATGAAGCTGGTTTAGCATAATAATCTTCTAGATAATATTTGACATTATTATTTATGCTATTTCCACAGGCGGAAATGAGAGCTAATAATGCTATATGGATGATTTTCACTGGCCTTACCATACTCTCATTGTTCCTCCACACAAATCACAATATCCAAAAGTTACCCCATTATTGTTCATCCATGTGTATCCTTCATCCCAGATATGAAATTCCATTAGATAATCGCCACATTCACAATAAGCTCTATGCTTGTACTGTCCAGCTGATTGATAGTTAAAAGTATGATTATGAGAATGATAGACTGGATTAGATAGTGCCATTTGAGCATTTAATCTACCACCTGATGTACAGTAATTGCTTAAACTTGAAATAACATCAACGTTGCTCAAAATAGTATCTTTTAAATCATATGTTGTCATAGATGGATATTTCGATAAAACAAGTGCAGCTACAGCAGCGACTTGTGGAGCAGCAAATGATGTTCCGCTTTCTTTTGAAGTACTAGTACCTGAAGTAGAAATTATATCTTCTCCAGGAGCAAAAAGGTGGACATGAATGTTACTATAATTTGAACCATCATCATCAATGCTATTGTTATTGTGATTTTGCGGCCAACACCAAATATTGTCGTTAACATTTGATGCTCCAACCGATATTACATTTGGCAAGTCCCATGAAGATGGATAACAAGGCGTGCTGTTTAGATTAAAGTATCCGTTACCTGATGCTACGACCACTAAACCATCATAATTGATTATTGCTTGTCTTAACGCTGCACCTCCATCGTTTTGTCCATTATCATATAAAGCATTATTATATAAGTCTTGATAATAAAAACCGCCAGAATAATTTATTATTGGAATGTTTTGCGATGTGGCATAATTAATTGATGAAATTATGCTACTAACTGTTTCTTCATAATTGTTAGCAGGAACATCCGCTCTAATATTCTTAATTAGAACATTTTGACAAATGCCAGCTATGTATGTCGAGTTATTAGTTGATGCTGCAATAATGCCTCCTGTCATTGTGCCATGTGATATAACAGGTGCATATGCTTCTCTTCCTAATCCCGTTGCATCATATGTTGAAAATCTTGATGAATCTATATCGTTATTTGAAAAATTAACACCACTGTCAATTAAACCGACTGTAACCGATGAAGAACCTGTTTCAATATTCCAAGCGCTAGGCATAGATATTTTATGAAGATAGTATTGCTTAGTTGTATCTGTGCTTGATGATCCTAAAAGTGGATCGTTTGGTGTATAAAAATAGATACTTTTCGCTGAATATTCTAAAGAATGAATAATGGTTTTTGATTCTTTTAAAATGTCATACACCCCTTTTTCTATTTTTGAGTTCGAATTTGAGAAATCAAACTCTAGAATCCTTCTAAAGTCGCTTTTGAGATTCTCCTTACAAAAATATGAATTAGTTAAGTCATTAATTATTACATCTGGATTCAAGCCAAAATCAGCTGGAATATAGTTTTTAAACAATAGACTTTCGTCGTGTTTCAGCACGCAAAGAAGAGTATTGCTCTCCAGACCATTTTTTTCGTTATTGCGTTTCGCAAAGAAAAATGAACCACCATGAACATAATGACTTTTTATTACGTTTAAAGCAAATAATGATAAACACGACAGCGAAAGAGCTGCTAATGATGCAATTATACCTATTTTTAGAATAGTTTTTTTCATATAGTTAATTCACTAAAATATAGTATTACAATTAAACAAGTGTTTCAATTGGTTACTATGTGATAAACTCATATATGAGGTATATATGTATGGTTATTGACATCAATAAAGTAGCGGATTTATTAAAAGGAATTAGCAAGATTAGCGATATTAAGATTAAAACTTCTCAAATATTACAGTTCAGATTAGGTGAAAGAAACTCTGACTTTGTGAGAAATAGATTCCATGTCTTAGGACAAGTCTTTTATAGCGAATATGTCAAAGATTGGAAAGGGAACCTCTCACAAGGCATCTATTATAAAATCGTATTTGCAGCGATGGATGATTATGCAAGAAGAAACTATATTAGTAATCCAAGAAATGATAGAATCATCAAAGCGATTAAAGATAAGGCTGGTCTTCCAGATAGGCCAACCTCAATCTTTATTGACCAAATCAGTGCAAGTGATTTTAAAAACTACCTTTTACCAGATCGCCACGAACATCTATATGCTTTATGCGTCAGTATTACTCATGATTTTGATGGTGAATTCGCTATCGAAGACGAATCACAAATTATTAGATATTTAAAAGGTATTATCAATGCGTTATTCTCGCCTGATAATTATGAGAACATGATGGAATATATGTTCCATCTACCAAAGATACAAGTTGTTCCAGAAATTGGTGGCAACGCTAATTAAAAAATAAGTATAGAGGTTATATAATCTCTATATTTTGCTACTAATATGATATAATTTATTTACTTATTGCAAATGGAGCAGGAACTGCAATTGAAGGATTGATTTCTGGATCAACTTCTAATTTGTCAGAATTTGCTAAACAGTTTGGCATTGGCGCTGCATTAGGCATGAAAATATGAAAAATAAAAAAGCATTGAGTATTACGTTTTTTGTTTTATCGATAATAGTTTTCCCCTTTACTTTTGTTTTTTGCTGTACTTTCAATATGCATGAAACCGTTACTCTTGATGCGGCCCCTGCCTTTTATTGGCTATTTTTTGCTTTGCTACCAATTCCTTTGTTCTCTCTTGTTTTTGGAATTATAAGCACTATAAAATGGATTCCTGCAAAAAAGAATATTATAGCGGGGGCAATAGCAATTTTTGCTATGATTGCATTTGGTTCTTGGTCAGCATGGATGGATGAAGATAAATCGGGATTATTCATTAATGAAGTGTCAGAAGCAACAGGTATTGATTTGCCTACTAATATGAAAACGATGACACATTATCGGTATGGTGGAAGATATAGTAATGCGATTATTGAAGATGCTAATCAAGAAGAAATTTTTGAAAAAGAAACACAAAGTGAACGTTGGACCAATTTTTTAACAGACGCCTCAAAACAGTTGTTGCCAAATGGAGTCATTAACACAGCAGAATTTGTAGGCGATCATAGATGTTGCTTATATATTCATCAAACTTCTGAATTTAATCCAAACTTTATTAGTGAAGGGCAATATCAAGTTACACTTATATCATATGAACCAGATCGACATCATATTTTTGTTTTCGATCATTATATTGCAACAATTGAGTAATAATACACATACCTATTCGTAGACTGTTTTATTGTCGTGAACGTTAATTAATATTTTAGCGGCGTTTTTAATCGCGGATGCGCCACTGGAGCCACGGCATTTAAGGATTAATTTTCTTGCTCCTAACATAATGCCAGCGCCTAATGATTCAAAGTCCCAAGTCTTCATAATGTGACCGGCGATTTGTTTACAAATCATATCGTTGCCTGTCATCTTGCCAAACTTCATGATTTCGGTGATTAAGTTTACTGCCGCTCCTGCGGTATTTTTTAATACTTGGTTACCAGCAAAGCCATCGCAGACAAGGACATCGCATAAGCCATTTAATGTCTTATCGCCTTCAACATTTCCGATAAAGTTAATAGATTTATCTTCTTGAAGAAGTTTGAATGTTTCTTTGACTAATTTATTACCTTTAGTTGGTTCGGCTCCGTTAGATAATAATCCAACACGTGGGGATTCGATTTTATATAATCTTCTCATAAAATCACTACCGAGATGAGCGAATTCCATTAATTGGGTTGGACCGCAGTCGATAGAAGCACCAGTATCTACTAAACAAGTAAAATTACCGGTTGTGTTAGGGAGAATTGCCGCTAGAGCAGGTCTAGTTCTCTTATCATCTAATAAATATCTAAGTGTACCGACGAGTAATGCGCCTGTACTACCGCTAGAAATCATACCAATGACATCGTCATTATTTGCGGTTTCTTCTAAAGCTTTAAATACTGAAACTTCACTCTTTTTCTTATAGAAAGCTTCCACAGGATTATCATAGTTTGTGACAGTTGTTGGAGCGTGAATAACTGTCACTCTATCTTCAGGTAAACCTTTTGATTTAATGAGTTCTTCATCTCCAGCGAGGATGACATCAATATTAGGGTTTTCTTCTAATACAAGTCTGGCGCCTTCGATAACAGCCTCTGGGCCTTTATCGCTGCCAAGGGTATCGATAACGATTTTATATCTCTTTTGTTCCATATCTATAAATTCCTTTTGCCTATACATAATAATATGTTTGCTTTATTTTATAAATAACTTTAGTATTAATACACGATGAAACTAACCGAAGAAGAAAAAAATAGATTAGAAGAAATATATCAATCATTCTTCCATAATGAATTAATTCAAAGGATGAAAGAAGTGCCAATGCATCGTGGATCAAATTGTTTTCTTCATTCTTTTAAAGTAGCAAAAAAAGCAGTCAAACACGCGCTTCATTATAAAAGTGTCGATGTTGAAGCAGTGCTATTAGCGTCTATCCTTCACGATTACTATCTATACGATTGGCGAAAAGATCGCACATTATTAAAACATCATGGACAAAGACATCCTTTTATCGCTGCTGAACATGCGAAAAGAGATTTTGATGTTAATGAACTAGTACAAACAATTATTAAATCTCATATGTGGCCAATTAACTTTAAATGCTTCCCTAGCACAAAAGAAGCAATGATACTTTCTTATTCGGATAAAGATGTCGCAGTGTTGGAAGCATTAAGTAGTAAAAAACATAAAGCAAAAAAAGAAAAGAAATACTTAGAATATCTATCCAAACTTTTCTAATTTTATTCACGCGCACGCATACATATGTTAAAATATACGCATGAAAGAAGTTCCAATATACGAAATTAAAGAAGATATCTCTTTAAGGTACGCTCCTATCGCGGATGACATCCGTAAAAAGATGAAAGAAGAGCATACATATCTTTTAAATGTGATGTCTTCTCCAGGAAGTGGAAAAACCACCCTTTTAATTTCGCTTATCAATAAACTCAAAAATGACTATAAAATCGCGGTTATCGAAACTGATATTGATGGTAGGGAAGATGCCCAAAGAATATATGATAATACAGGCGTTAAAACTATCCAGATTCATACCGGTGGAGCGTGTCATTTAACAAGCCAAATGAGCACTGACGCACTCAAAATCCTCGACGGAGACCACTTCGATTTGATTATTATCGAAAATATTGGTAATCTCGTTTGCCCTGCAGAATTTGATGTTGGAGCAATCAAAAATCTCGTCTTATTATCTCTTCCAGAAGGTGATGATAAACCATTAAAATACCCACTTATGTTTGAGGTTGCACATGTCGTAGCGATTACTAAAGTTGATACGCAACCAATTTTTGACTTTAAGATTGAAGAAGCAATTAAAAATATCAAATACCGTAACCCAAATGTCGATATCTTTGTGACATCAGCGAAAAATGATATTGGAGTAGATGATTTAGCGAACTATATCAAAAACGAAGTAGAAGGATTTATTAGATAATGTCAGAAGTACGTACTATTTTACTTAATCGTTCAATTGCAGATTCCATTGAAGAAGAAGCAGAAGAACTAAGACAAGAACTCAAAAAGAGGAAAATCTTTTTACTTAACGTCATGTCTTCTCCAGGAAGTGGAAAAACCACAACTTTGATTAGACTTGTTAACCTATTAAAAGATAAATATCGTATCGCTATTATGGAAGCAGATATTGATAGTGATGTCGACGCAATTACAGTGGCAAGAGAAACAGGAGTTAAGTCTATTCAACTCCATACTGGTGGAATGTGCCATCTGGATGGCAGTATGACTAGACAAGGACTAGAAGCTCTTGATGGAGAATACGATTTTGTCATCTTAGAAAATATTGGAAATCTAGTGTGTCCTGCTGAGTTTGATACAGGTGCATCCATGAATATGGTTATCTTATCTGTACCTGAAGGAAGCGACAAGCCTTTAAAGTATCCTTTAATGTTTGAAAAATCAGATCTAGTCTTAATAAACAAAATAGATACTTTAGAATATTTTGATTTCGATTATAATATAGTTGAGAATTTTATTTTTAATAGAAATAAAAATGCAGTTATTTTTAAAATCTCTGCGAAAAATGGAACTGGCGTTGAAGAAGTTAGCAAACACTTATCTTCTTTAATCGACAAATGGAGGTCGTAAACAATATGCCTGAACAGTATAAGCAAAACCCTGCAACCATTTCTAAGTACCAAGGAATGGAACTAAAGACCGAGGAAGAAAAAAGAAAATTTAAAAAGTACGCGAAACTCGGTAGAAGAATTACAGACAGAGTCCCTGGAAAATTAAAAGGAATTACCACTGATGACCCAGAGTATTGGGGAATGATGGAAGTCCTCAGCGAGGATGAAGTCGATTTAGCGTTAACCATGAAGCAAAGAAAGTGGTATTCATTTGATCAATTATTCGAGATGAATAAACATCAATTTGATATCGCTAAATTCAAACAAGTCCTTGATGATTTATGTATTCATGGCTTTATTGAATACGATTATGGTGATCATTATAACGATGATGGTCCAATCCCAGATGCACCAAAAGAGAAGAGATATCGTATTAGTTACTATGTTCCTGGAAGCGCTGAATTATTTAACTCTTCAAAAGATAGAGTGGATAAAGCACCAGCAGTCGCATCTTTCTTTGAAAGAATGACTCACTTACCTCTTGAACATATTACTTCCATGGTTCGTCCAGGTGGTGACGGAATTGGTATGCACGTCATCCCTGTTGAAAAAGAAGTTGAAGCTTGTAGCGAATCCGTTAAATTAGAAAAGATTTCCTACTGGTTAAAGAAATATAAAGGCCACATCTCCGCTGGTATTTGTTCTTGTAGATATTCTAGAGCAGTATTAGGCGAAGGTTGTGAAGACGATCCAGATGATTGGTGTGTCCAATTAGGTGATATGGCGGACTACACTGTTGAAACAGGTAGAGCGCACTATATTACGGAAGAAGAAGCATTAGCAATCTTTAAGAAAGCTGAAGATAACGGTTTCGTTCACCAAATCACTAACATCGATGGTGAAGATCATATCTTTGATATTTGTAACTGTGACGTTAAGATTTGTAACGCTTTAAGAACATCCTTAATGTATAACACTCCAAATATGTCAAAGAGTAGCTTTACCGCTAAAGTTGACAAAAATAAATGTGTTGCTTGTGGTAGATGTGTCGAAGCATGTCCTGCTGGCGCCCTTAAATTAGGTCAAAAATTATGTAAGGCTGATGGTTCAGAAGTTCAATATCCAGTCAGCGTTTTACCTGATAGAATTCGTTGGGGTAAATATGCTTGGGATGAGAATTACCGCGACACAGCCCGCGTAAATACACATGAATCAGGTACTGCACCATGTAAGACTGCATGTCCTGCACACGTCCCAGTACAAGGCTACTTAAAGATGGCTAACCAAGGCCGTTATAGAGAAGCTCTCGCTCTTATTAAGAGAGAAAACCCATTCCCAGCTGTCTGTGGTCGTATCTGCAATAAGAGATGTGAAGAAGCATGTACCCGTGGCACAATCGACGCACCTGTTTCTATCGATGCAGTTAAGAAGTTCTTAGCAGATCTCGAACTCAAAGATGAGCACAGATATATTCCAGAAAAAGTCGTCGCTAAAGTTAATGGCGAATTCGATGATAAGATCGCGATTATCGGTGCTGGCCCAGCCGGATTAAGCGCTGCATATTACTTAGCAGTTAAGGGATATCATCCAACCGTGTTTGAAAAGAACGAAAAACCTGGTGGAATGATGATGTATGGTATCCCATCATATAAATTACAAAAAGATGTTATCGATGCTGAAATTCAAGTCTTAAGAGAATTAGGCGTTGAAATTAAATGTGGAGTGGAAGTCGGTAAAGACGTCACAATTCCTGAATTAAAGAAACAAGGCTATAAAGCATTCTATGTCGCAATCGGATGTCAAGGTGGAAGAAGACCTAATGTTCCTAATGATCAAGCAGAAGGTACAGATATCGCTGTCCACTTCTTAAAAGAAGCATTAGGCGACAAGAAACCTGAATTAAAAGGTGATGTCGTTGTCGTTGGTGGCGGTAATGTCGCAGTTGACTGTGCAAGAGTCTCTTCTAGATTAGGAAAAGGCAAAGTCACAATGATTTGTCTTGAATCTAGAGAAGAAATGCCAGCCACTAAAGAAGAAATCTTTGAAACTGAAGATGAAGGTATCGCAATCATTAATCAATATGGTCCAAAAGAACTCAAAGTTGATGAAAAAGGACATGTTACATCTATCGTCTTCAAAAAATGTACATCTCTTAAAGATGAAAATGGTAAATTCGCTCCTAAGTATGATGAAAATGATACTATCGAATTACCTGCAAATAATGTCGTATTCGCAATCGGACAAGCTATCGTTTGGGGTGACTTATTAAAAGATACTAAAGTCACATTCTGGAGAAATGGTTATCCAATCGCTGATAAATTCACATATCAAACCGCTGATGAAGATATCTTCGTTGGTGGTGATGTCTTCACAGGTCCAAGATTTGTGATTGACGCTATCGCACAAGGTCATGAAGCTGCTACATCATTAGCAATTCACTGCCACTTAAATGCTTCTCAAACTATCGGTAGAGATAGAAGACACTTTGTCAGCTTAAATAAAGGCGATATTAAGATCCCAAGTTATGATGAAGCTGGTAGACAAGAAGCAGGTATGGATGAATCCATCGATTATCGTAAGAGCTTCGAAGATGCTCATAAGACATTAACTGAAGAACAAGTTCATATCGAAACTGGTAGATGCTTATCTTGTGGTGCAACTATTGTTGATTTCAATAAATGTATCGGTTGTGGTATTTGTACAACTAGATGTGAATTCGATGCAGTTCACCTAGTGAGAGATCATCCACAAAATACCGATATGAGAAGAGCGGAAGATAAGATTACTGGCTTACTTGGTTATGCTTTAAAACGTGCTTTCAAGATTATCGGTCACTCTGGTAGTGAAGAAGCAAGAATGATGAGAAAGAAACGTCGTGAATATAACAAAGCCAATAAGAATAATCCAAACAAACATAGCGGTAACGCTAACCCAGTTCCTGTTAGAGAATAATAATGCACGAATTAGGTATTGCATTCCATATCATTTCTGAGGTTGATAAAATTGCTGAAGAAAATAATGGTGTGGAAGTCAAAAGTGTCACCCTAGAAATTGGTGAAGTATCGACAGTTGTTCCTAAATATTTAGAAGATGTATGGTATTGGGCTTGCGAACATAAATCAACACACTTAAAAAACTGTAAGCTCAATATTGTTGTCACCAAAGCAATTAGCTTCTGTAATAGTTGCCAAAAGACATATTCGACCTTAGAAGGAAAGAAATGTCCTAATTGCGGAAGTGAGGATACATTCCTCGTTGAAGGAAATCAAACGAAAATAAAAAGTATAGAGGTTGTATAATCTCTATATTTTTTTACTAAATGTGATATAATCAAACTCGCGTAATAATTATGGAAATTAAAGTATACAATTCATTAACAAACAAAGTTGAAAAATTCGAACCATTAGAAGAGAACAAAGTCTCAATGTATGTATGTGGACCAACCGTATATGGCTATCCACATATTGGAAATATGAGACCTGTCGTGGTCTTTGATGTTTTAAGGCGTTTTTTAAGTTATATCGGCTACGAAGTTACTTATGTAAGTAATTTTACTGATGTCGATGATAAAATCATCAAGGCTGCCCAAAAAGAAGGAAAAACTGAAAAGGAATTAACTGAATATTATATTCAAGAATTCAAAAGAACTTCCGAACTAGTTGGAAGCATGATTCCTAATATCACTCCTAAAGTCACAGAATATATTAACGCGATTATTTCATATGTTGATAATCTAGTGAAAATTGGAGCGGCATATGTCGTTGATGGCGATGTTTATTTTAGAGTGAGCAAGATTAAAGATTATGGTTCTCTTTCTGGCATCAATATCGATGATTTAATTATTGGAGCGAGAATCGAAGAAAACACAAATAAAGAGTCACCTTTAGATTTTGCTTTATGGAAGAAGACCACAGAAGGTATTAACTGGGAATCTCCATGGGGAAGAGGAAGACCAGGCTGGCATACAGAATGCTGTGTTATGATTGATACAATTTTCCCACATCACTATATCGATATTCATGGTGGTGGATATGATTTAAAATTCCCACATCATGAAAACGAAATCGCTCAAAGCGAAGCAACACACGGAAATAAGATTGCTAAATATTGGATGCACAATGCATTCATCAATTTTGGAAATGAAAAAATGTCCAAGTCTTTAGGCAACGTTATTTATGCGAAAGACTTAATTGCTCAATATGGTGGCCCAGTTGTTAGACTCGTCATTTTAAGTGCACATTATCGTCAACCAGTGAATTTTACTGAAGATACAGTTAAGGCTTCAATTCAAGAAGTAAATAAGATGAAAATGGCGACTAAACAAGCCGCTTTAATACTACAAACTAGTGGTGTTGATCTCGACAAAGGACAACCTACATATATTGAAAACTTCCTAAAAGCTCTCGCGGATGATTTAAATACTGCGAATGCTTTAATGGAACTTTATAATGTCATCAAATTAATCAATGCCGAAGTAAGAACCAAGGAAAAAGATATCAATAAGCTTAATGACCTCTTCAGGTCTATGCTTGATATGTATAAGGTCTTGGGGCTAAACATTGAATATGTAAAATTAACCGAAGAAGACAAAAAACTCTATCAAAAATACCTTGAAAGCAAAGAAAACAAGGACTTCTCATTATCTGATCAGTTGCGATCCGAACTTATTAATAAAGGAATAATGTAAAAGATGGGTAATGAATTATTTATCATCGGAAGGAACCCTGTGAGGGAGGCTCTTATTTCATCTAAGGTCACTCACGTTGTTTTGAGTGATTCATTCTCAGATAAAAGCATCTTGGAGCTCATAAACCTACATTCCATTCCAGTTAAGAGAGTACCAACATCATATTTGGACAAAAATTATGATGGTGTTCATCAAGGCATTGTAGCGTTTATCAAGCCTTATGAATATATTGATCTAAATGAGATTATTAGAAGAAGTAAGCAAGTCAAGGTTCCTATCATTATTATGTTGGACGGTATTAATGACCCACATAATTTAGGCGCTATTATCCGTAGCGCAGATGTTTTTAATGCATCAGGGGTTATCATTGGCAAACATAACCAAGTTCCACTTAATGCTACAGTTGCAAAAACTAGCGCTGGAGCAATTAACTATGTCCCAGTAGCGGTGGTAAATAATTTAAACCAAGCAATTGCTAAGTTAAAAGAAAATGGTTTTTGGGTCGTTTCAACTGATGGCTCAGCAAACATCTCGTATAGCGAAATAAAATATGATTTTCCTGTTTGCTTAGTTGTTGGAAGCGAAGGAAATGGTGTTTCTAAATTAGTCCTTAAAAATTCAGATTACATTGTGAAGATACCACAATTCGGCCATGTTAATTCACTTAACGCGTCTGTTGCAGCAGCAATTATGCTAGCGGAGATACGTAGATAAAATTTTAGTTTTCTAGCGGCGTTCCTTAGAACGGAGACGCATATTTTGGAAAGCAAAAAAATATCCGATGATGAATTAATCGCGGGAATTTTAAATAATTCTTTTTCTGCTGAGTTCACTCTAATCAATAGATATAGAGGTTTTTCTTATATCTTAGCTAAAGAATTATTAAGTGATTGCAATTATTCTAGTCTAATTGATATGGATGATTTGATTTCTATTGGCTTAGCTGATGTCTTTGTTGCGATTAAAACATATACTGCAACTGGTAGATTTAAGGTTTACTGGAGACGTATTGCTAAAAATGATATGGTCAGTCACATCAGAAACATTATTACTCATTTTGGAATGTTCACTAACATTTTAGATGATAATAGAGTGACTTCTTTTTCAAGCGATGATAATGACCATAGTAGCGATGTATATGACCAAGTCCTAGAATTTCTTAATAATCCGATTAACAATATTAAAAAGTCTGATAAAGAAATGTTTTTGATGTATGTCGATGGATTTGAGTTTGAGGAAATTGCCAAAGAATTCAATGTTTCATATCATTGGTGCAATCGTAGAATTGTTTTGATTAGAAAAAAACTAATCAATTATCTCAATTCAATAAAGTAATATTTTGTTAATTCTATGAATAAATCAAAATATAAGTGTATAATTAACTGCATGAATGCGTTAACAGTTAAAAACTTAAGTTTTGGATATAATGAAGAAATAATATTGGATGATGTGTCATTCGCTATAAAAGAGGGGACATATGTTTCGTTATTGGGACATAATGGCTCTGGAAAATCAACATTAGCTAAACTATTTATCGGCTTATTACCCGCTAATAGTGGCCAAATCTTTGTTTCTGATTTAGAGCTTAATAAAGATAATGTGACCAAGATTAGGAATAATGCCACAATAGTTTTTCAAAATCCAGATAATCAGTTCATAGGAGTAACAGTAGAAGACGACATTGCTTTTTCTTTGGAAAATAGAAACGTTCCAAGAAAAGAAATGCGTGCTTTGATTATTGAGAGTGCTAGAAAGGTAGGTATGGAATCTTTCTTAACGAAGGAACCAGCCTACCTATCTGGCGGTCAAAAACAAAGAGTTGCTATTGCAGATGCTTTAGTAATTAATCCTCAAATATTAATCCTTGATGAAGCAACAAGCATGCTTGATCCAAAAGGAAAGAAAGAAATATTAGATTTAATAAGAGAAATGAAGAAGGAAAATCCTTCTTTAACCGTTATATCTATTACTCATGATGTTGAAGAAGCGTATTTGAGTGATGAAGTAATTATATTAGATAAAGGCAAAATTGCCGCTCAAGGTAAACCGGATGACATCTTTACTGATAAAGAACTGGTTAGCAAATATGAACTAGCGGTACCTTTTATCATTTCGTTAAAAGATAAATTAATTTCTTTAGGAATGGATGTTTCTAAAGAAGACACTCTTGAATCACTAGGAGAAAAGATATGCCAGTTAAAGTAAAGAATGTATCTTTTTCCTATTTGGTAAAAACACCTAATGAAGTAAAAGCGTTAGATGACGTTTCTTTTGAAATTAAAGATAATTCGATTACCACGATTATTGGACATACCGGTAGTGGAAAATCAACAATAATCCAACTATTTAACGCTTTAATGGTACCTTCAAGTGGAGAAATAGAAGTTGATGATTTTGTTATCACTTCTAATCCAAAGAAGAATAAGCGTATCAAGGAATTAAGACGACATATCGCCTCTATTTTCCAATTTCCAGAGTATCAATTATTCGAGGAAACAGTAGAAAAAGATGTCGCCTTTGGCTTAAAGAATTACGGCATGAAAGAGCCTGAGGCTATTGAAAAAGCACATAAGGCTTTAAAGCTTGTTGGTTTAGATGAAACATTTTATAAACGCTCACCATTTGAACTTTCTGGTGGCGAAAAAAGAAGAGTAGCTATAGCGGGAATTCTGGTTTTAAACCCAGATATTTTGATTATGGATGAACCAACTGCTGGATTAGACCCAGCTGGAACGAAAATAGTTTTAGATTTAATTCAATCTCTACATAATCAAGGTAAAACTATTATTTTAGTTACTCATGATATGAATGTTGTATTAAATTACGCGACAGATGTCATCGCCTTGAAGAATGGAAAAGTGTCTTTTGATGGTAAACCAAGTAACTTATTCGAACTCTCTAGTGAAGATCTAGCGTTAGAGGTACCGCCTTTATATGCATTCTCTAAAATGCTTTATGATAAAGGCATCAAAGTTGATATTGAAAACATCAGAACACTAGATGATTTATTAAATCAACTGAAAGGGATGAAACATGAATAACATCACTTTTGGTAGATATACAACTTATAACACATTCGTTCATCGTTTAGATCCAAGAAATAAGATTATGATGATGATTTTATTGGTGGTCGCTATATTTTTTAAAGTTGATTCATGGTCATCTACATTAATCATGAGTGTGGCGTTACTTATATTTTTAAATATAATTATGCTCATATCTAAAGTAAGTTTTATTAGTTTATTCAAAAGTTTAAAAGCTATGTGGATTTTAATTATATTTTTGCTGATTGTTTATATATTCTTGCCTAATGCAGCATATAACCCAGACCATATTGCGTTCTATATAGGCACATATGGGGTTAATTATGATGCATTCTACCAATGTGGATATATCATTTTAAGAATCATGATGATGTTAATGATTACTATGATTTTAACAAGCTCAACTTCACCGATGAATTTAACCTATGGATTAGAGTGGTATATGGCTCCATTGAAACTTGTTAAGTTCCCTACTCACATCGTGGCAATGACTCTTTCTATTGCTTTAAGATTTATACCAACTTTGCTTGATGAAACAGATAGAATCATTAAGGCACAATCATCTCGTGGTGTCGATTTCCAAAGAGGCGGTTTGATTAAGAAATTCTCTGCAATCATTTCACTTATTATCCCTCTATTTGTTTCAGCGATTAATCGTAGTGAAGAATTATCAAACGCTATGGAGGCTAGAGGTTATGATCCTTATGGCCAAAGAAGTAAATATCGAGTACTAAAATTCCGTTGGATTGACCTAATTGCTTTTATTATTGTCCTAGCGGTTTTTGGTGGTATATTAACACTATTCATCTGGGATATGAATATAGGTAGTGTAGATTTAATTTATTGGATTTTTGGTGCAAAACCCCTATTTTAATGGAGAAATGTATGAGAATTTTCGCAATCGTTAGTTATAATGGCACGAATTATGCTGGCTGGCAAAAGCAGCCAAATACTTTAACCATACAAGAAGTAATTGAGACAAACTTATCAAAGATTTTTAATCGTAAAATCAATATTCAAGGAGCTGGTAGAACTGACGCTGGCGTACACGCTTTAGGACAAACATTCCATTTTGATTTAGATGAGAAAATGGTGGATTTAGATAGATTAATTTATTCATTAAATTCTATGCTTCCTCCTGATATTAAAATCGAAGATATGCAAGAAGTTGATGAAGATTTTCATGCGAGATTTTCTGCCACTGAAAAGGTATATGGTTATTCAATTGTTCTTGCTAGTAAAGACGTACTTTTATACCAAATTACATATGTTTGTCCATATGATTTAGATATAGAATTATTAAAGAAGTGTTTAACCCACTTCGAAGGCAAACATAACTTTAAAAATTTCACTTCAAAAGAAGAAGATGAAGATAATTTTGTCAGAGAAATATATGAAGTTAATTTTGATGATGCAAGTAATAATGGAACCATCCATGTCATTTTTAGAGGCAATGGTTTCATGAGATATATGATTCGTTTTATGGTTGGCACCGCTATTGAAGTAGCTAGAGGAAAAGTCACTTTAGAAGAGGTTGACGAACTCTTAGATGATAACACCGAACGAAAGATTGTATCATGGAAAGCGCCTGCTTCCGGATTAATGTTACTTGATGTCAAATACTAAAATCTTTTATTAGATTTATTGTTGTGATAGGATTTTTTAGGAAAAGAGGTAAAAAACATGGGAAGAGCACATGAAGTTAGAGCAAAAGCCATGGCTGCTACTGCTGCAGCAAGAAGCGCACTATTTATGCGTGCTAGTAAAGAAATTTATATGGCCGCAAAGAGTGGTGTTCCTGATCCAGATAGTAACCTCGCTTTAAGAAGTGCAATTGAAAAGTGGAAAAGTCAACACGTCACTAAAGACGTTATTGAAAGAGCTATTCAAAAGGCAAAAGGTGGCTCTGCTGAAAGTTATGAACAAGGCAGATACGAAGCTTTTGGTCCAGGTGGTAGTTTATTCATCATCGATACATTAACTGATAACACAAATCGTGCATTAACAGAAGTTAGAACCGCTATTACAAAGAAAGGCGGCCATATGGGAAGCGTTATCTTCAACTTCACAGAAACTGGCATCTTTGATTTTGCTGGCGAAAATAGAGATGAAGTAGAAGAAACATTAATCCTTTCTGACGTTGATGTTAGAGAAGTTACATATGAAGACGGTGTTATCGAAGTTCTTGTTGAACCAGCCGCATTTGCTCAAGCTAGAGAAGTATTAAGCAACGATTTAGGTGTCAATGAGTTTGAAACAGCAGAAATCGCTTTCTTGCCAAATGACCCAATTGAAATCACAGATCCTGAAGATTTAAGAAAATTCAATGATTTATGTGATGTTCTTGATGAGCTAGGTGACGTCCAAAACGTTTACCATAACGTCAAGTTATAGTAATCTCTACTAAAATTATAATTAATCCAGCTTTGCTGGATTTTTTTGTTGAATTAATTGGCGAAAGACTATATTGAATTAAAAACAATAAATATTGTTTGACAACAGAATGATAATAATAATATTATTTTACTCGGCACACGCCAAAAATAATGAAGTCCCCGGTAAGGAATAAGTTAGTTTGGTAAAGGAGGATTAAATTGTATGCAACGTCAAACTACTATTGCAAAAGCAAATGAAATCCAAAGAAAATGGTACGTCATTGATGCCACTGACAAACCATTAGGTAGATTAGTGTCCCAAGTCGCTCAAATTTTAACAGGTAAGGTGAAACCAATCTGGACACCTAACGTTGATTGTGGTGATTATGTCATCATTATCAATGCTGAAAAAGTTGGCTTATCTGGAGACAAAATCCACAACAAAAAATATTACAACGTCTCAGGTTATGATGGTGGTTTAAGAACAAGAACTGCTGGCACAATGCTCAAAGAATTCCCTTGTGAAATGATTGAAAGAAGTGTCCACGGTATGGTTCCAAAAGGCCGCCTCGGAAGACAAATTGAAAAGAAATTATTTGTCTATGCTGGATCTGAACACCCACACGCAGCTCAAAAACCAGAAGTTTTAGAGCTCAAATTCTAGGAGGAAGTAAATAATGGCAACAAAGAAAACAGCTGGTGCCCAATATTATGGTACTGGCAGAAGAAAATCTTCTATTGCAAGAGTTTACGTCGTCGCTGGAAAAGGTAGCATCGTGGTCAACGGCCGTGATGTCAACGAGTACATGCCATATCAAACACTTGTTATGGATTTAAAACAACCACTCGTGTTAACAGGTACAGAAAGCAAATATGACGTGAACGCTTATGTCCAAGGTGGAGGTTTCACCGGACAAGCTGGAGCAATCCGTTTAGGTATCACACGTGCTTTATTAGAAGCAGGTTGCGATCGTAGCGTTCTTAAAGCTGCAGGTCTTATTACTAGAGACTCCCGTAAAAAGGAAAGAAAGAAATACGGTCTTAAAGCTGCTAGAAAAGCTCCACAATTCTCTAAGCGTTAATATTCAATTGATATCGTCGATATCAGAACGAGTAATAACCGTATTAGGAAGTCAATTATTGGCTTCCTTTTTCTTTTGAAATATCTTGTTGACTTTATATTTTATACTATTGTATATTATTTAAGCGCGTGATTTGGGCCTTTAGCTCAGTTGGTTAGAGCGCACCCCTGATAAGGGTGAGGTCGATGGTTCAAGTCCATTAAGGCCCACCATATATCGCGCTAAAGCAAATAAGCTTTATTATAAATTGAGCAACACTACTAGGGACACTTAGTTCAGCGGGAGAACGCTTCCTTCACACGGAAGAGGTCACAGGTTCGATCCCTGTAGTGTCCACCAAGATGCCTTCTTAGCTCAACTGGCAGAGCAACTGATTTGTAATCAGTAGGTTACTGGTTCGATTCCGGTAGAAGGCACCACTTAATCTAAAAAATGCGGGGTTATATCCCGCATTTTAAAAAGATGCGGGTATGGCGGAACTGGCAGACGCGCTAGACTTAGGATCTAGTGAGGCAACTCGTACAGGTTCGATTCCTGCTACCCGCACCAAAAATGAAAATAACAGTGTTATGCACTGTTTTATTTTTTTATAATAGTGGCATGGAAAAGAAGAAATTTGATGTAACAACAATAACATTTAATGCCTTAGTAGCAGCTACATATGTTGTTTTAACATATGCAAGTACTCCTATTGCTTTCGGAGCAATACAATTTCGTATTGCGGAAATAATGATGCTTCTTCCTTTCTTTAACAAGAAATATGCAATTGGTTTAACTTTAGGATGTTTAATTGCAAACCTTATGTCTCCATTTATGGTGTTAGATATCATATTTGGCACGTTAGCGACATTAGTATCATGCATTGGGGTGATGTTCTGCAAACAATTATGGATGGCTGCCCTTATACCTGTTATATGTAATGCTTTTATTGTTGCTGGTGTATTAACCACAATTGGTGAACCTTATTGGATGTCTGTTTTAACAGTTGGCGCCGGAGAGTTAGCGGTATTAACTGTTGGGTATATAATATTTATGTTGCTTAGAAAGAACACATTTTTCTTTAAGAGCATTAAGACGAATCAGAATCTGGATTTTAAATGTTAGTTATGACTTGGAAAGAAGTATTTAATGAGATAAAAGAAAAAGACTACGCTAAAGAATTAGCGGCTTTTCTTGATGAAGAATATTCTAAGTATGTTATTTATCCAAAAAGAGAAAATATGTATAACGCCTTTGCATATACTCCTTTAAAAGAAGTTAAAGTAGTTATTTTTGGGCAAGATCCGTATCACGAACCAGGCCAAGCAATGGGGTTGTGTTTCTCTGTTCCAGATAATATAAAAGTCCCTCCGTCTCTTATAAATATATATAAAGAAATAGAAAACGAATATCATAAACAGTTTATAAATCATAGTGGAGATTTAACCTATTTAGCCAAACAAGGTGTACTTCTTTTGAACACGGTTTTAACTGTTAGAGAACATCAGCCTTTGTCACACGATAATAGCCTATATGCTGAGTTCACTAAAGACATAGTGCTTGCGCTTGAAAAATGTGATCAACCTATTGCCTATCTATTATGGGGCAATAATGCTAAGAAAATGATGAAGTATATCACAAATAAAAACCACCTCGTTTTAACTGCTTGTCATCCTTCTCCTTTGGCAGCAAATCACGGTGGGTGGTTTGGTAATAATCACTTTATTAAAACTAATGAATTTCTGGTCAAAAACGGCATCAATCCGATAAATTGGCTAAAATAATTAATAATCTTTTTCCTTTTCTTCAATAACAGTTATTTCGTTGTCTCTACTTGCTTTAAACATGAAAGCAATTGCTAAGGTAATGGCCTGTAACGCTAATGAAACAAAGAGCCATACCCAATAATCTGCTACTGGTAAACCCTTGTTATAACATCTAATAAGTCTAGCTATTGCGTATATAACAGATACACCATTTTGGGCTGACAAGACGAACATAACATAGCTTCTATCAACCTTATTTTGGATGGTTTTTATGAGGGAAGTTACACCGATTGTGGCAATGAATAATCCCATGATGAAAATTATCATACAATCACCATTAGCCTCGAATCCAAATGCTTCACCATCAGTATAGTTATAGATACTTTCAATAAACTTTATCAAAAAGAAAATAAATAAGAATGTCCCTCCAGTAATTAATATGCCGCTGAATGCATAAGATAAAACGTTACTATTATTATGGGTTGGCTTTTCAGTAATGATATCTTGGACAGTTAGTATTCTTGGTGCTTTTTTATAAATAAGGATAATTAGGACAATACAAATAATAATTGTTGGTCCGATATAGGCTATATTATAAATAAGCGCATATAAGTACGGGTTCATATAGTTCAATCCCCAGGCAAATCCGCTTGCGTCGACCCAGAAAATAACGCCCGCTAAATAGTGTGATAGGAATTTTAATAGCCCACCAACTGTTACTAGCAGACAAAGAACTAATATTTTTTGCTTATCATCATTTGCATCTCTATATATAGGAACTAATAGACCAGATAGTCCAACAATTGCGTATGGTAATATGTAATCTAACATAGCTTGTGCAGGGTGAAGGATATATGCTCCGGTAGCAAAATCAAATAATCCCATGATTAATCCGGTAATGATTCCGCTTAGCCATCCTCTTCTTATAGAAATAATAATGACAGCGATCATTGCAAAGCCAATGGACCCTCCATTAACAAATAATCCTTTTCCGATGATGCCTTGTAATTCGTCTATTACATAGCCAATCGCGGCAAACATGCCAATTTCACTTATCGTTCTTACAACTTGATGTGTGTTTTTCATACTGTACCTCTACTAAAAAAACCATCATTAAACCTGATGGACTGTAGACAAACTATTTCCTACGCTAGTATTACCTAGATCAGGTCTGGTCGATCCTAAGAAGGATCCTCTCAGCCGGGTTAACCCAGCTCCCAAAAACATGATAATTATATTTTCTATCAATTACAAATCAAAAAAACGTCATAATTATTCTCACTTAGTGAGATATTTATGATATTATTTTTAAACGGAGTATCAAATATGAAAAAAGAAAAGAAAGAAAAACAAGAAGTTAAAGTTATAGATTCTACTGGCCAAGCCAAACAACAAAACCCAAATATTATTGAATTATCACGCGAAGAGCCTGAGAGACCTTTTTACGAAATAACTGAAGAAGAAAGAAGAAAACTATTTAAGGTTTATAAATCTACATCTATTAGAAACAACATAATTATGTTTGTTGTTTTAGGTGCATTCATCGGTGCATTTATCGCTATTACAAGAGGACAAATCGGCCAAATCATTGGTTGGGTTTTAATCGGTGTCACTATCGTTTCCTTAGTCACATATTATTTACTCACTAGAAACTCTTATCCAAAAGCATCTAGAACATATTTCTATACATTCTGGAAATATTCTAATGAATATTTATTTAGCCAAGATGGTTTTGAAGATTGCAAAATCGACCAAAACGATAAATATGAAATGTCTGAATTAATCGCGGATCGTGTTTATAAGGAAACTTCCGACATTGCTTCTAGAAACTTAGTTAAAGGTACATATTTTGGAAAGTCATTCGTATTTGGCGAAGTTGCGTTATATAAACCAGGTGCCAAAAAAAATTCTAGAGACGTTATATTTGTTGGCAGACATTTATCTGTTCAAAACAAATTAGAATTTGAAGGAAGATACATCGTTAACATTAAACGCGAACAAAAACCTTTAGATTTACCAAATGATATAGAAGACTTATCTGCTCTTCTTGATGAAGAAACATTTATCATTTATGGTCCAGAAGGTAGAGATTACAAAAAAGATTTAGGTGAAGATTTAATTAAATCTTTGAAAGAATTTAAGCTAGAAGAAGGATTGGCTAATGTCAATATTGCGTTCTGGCAAGGAAGAACCGCATGTTATTTGAGTTATGAAGATTCAATTGTTGCTATGCCTTTCCAAAATGAGATTAATCTAAAAGCATACGAATCAGAGAAAAAAGATATCGAAAAATTATTCGCTATCTTGGCGAGGTAGAAAATGTCACTATTCGGTCATTGGTTAGCAATTCAATGTTATAAACATAATGGTACCCTTCATAGATGCTGGGACCGTGGTTTAATATTGGCTAATAATGATGACTTTGTTGTTGTGGCCACTAAACGCGCTAAAGTGGTGGAAAATAATGGCCGCAGATGGTTTACTAAAGAACCTGCTGTTACAATCTTTTCTAAAAAAGAATGGTGGAATGTTATATGCATGTTTAAGGAAGACGGCATTTGTTACTATTGTAATATTGCTTCCCCTGCTTTAGTGGATTATCACATGATTAAATACATCGATTATGATCTAGATGCGAAGTTATTCCCTGATGGTGAATTACGTATTTTAGATGAAAAAGAGTATTTAAAACATAAGGCAATGTATCAATATAGCGATGAACTTGATGAAGTTCTCAAATATCAAATGAATGAAGTCATCAAAAAAATGAAGAACAAAGAGTTCCCATTCGATGATGATAGAGTAAAAAAATATTACGACAAATACCTTACTCTCACTGAGAAAAAATAGTCATGAAACAAATAGAATTATTAACATCATCTGAAGCCGAAACCAAACAGTTCGGCCGTAAATTAGCAAAAAACTTACCAAACGGATCAGTGATTGCCCTTGTTGGAGACTTAGGTGCTGGCAAGACTACACTTGTCCGTGGAGTAGCGGAAGCATTAAACATTAAGGAGGTTGTTCAATCTCCTACTTTTAACATTATGAAAATATACTTGAAAGGTGATAAACCCCTTATTCATATTGATGCTTATCGCCTTGCTGATATCGACACTGATATTGGCTTGGATGAATATATTGGTTACGAAACTGGTTTAACAATGATTGAATGGCCAATGTATATTGAACGACTCATCCCTAAAGATGCAATATATGTAGAAATAAAGCATAGTGGTGGAGATAATAGACTTATTACAGTTAACTGTAATAATGAAAAGATTTTGGAGGCATTAGAATAATGGTTACCTTATTATTAGACTCTTCAAATACTCTTTTAAATGTTGGGTTCATGAAAGATGGCTCTTTATTATGCTCTACAAGCTATGAATCTTGGCAATCTCAGTCTGAGCACATGATTCCTGAAATTGATAAATTGATGGATGAATATAACATTACTCGTCATGACATTAAAGGAATAATTGTAGCAATTGGTCCTGGTTCATATACAGGTGTAAGAATTGCTTTAACAATCGCCAAAGTAATGGCTCTAGCGCTCAATATTCCTATCTATCCAGTTTCATCATTAAGAGTGCTTAAAAATGGCAAAATAGCCTCGATATGTTTGATTAACGCTCGAAGTGGAAGAAGTTATTTCGCAGTTTATGAGGGTGAAAAAACCATCATTGAAGATACAATTAAAACCAATGATGAAGTGCTTAAATATATTGAAGAACATCCAGATTATTGCGTTTGTGGTGACGCTAGATACTTAGGATTTGAAAATAATGACACCAATATATGCTTGCAAATGGTGACATTAGCAAAATATTTAAAGCCAGTTGAAAACGACCTAGGTTTAAAACCTATTTATATGAAGGACTAATATGAGATATTTAGATACTGAAATACGTCAAATGGCAGAAGAAGATATCCCTGCAGTCCTAGCTATTGAGAAACTCAGCTTTAGAGATCCTTGGAAAGCAGAAGATATGCTTAATGAAATTACCAATAACCCTTATTCTAATTTCTGGGTTATCGAACTTTCTAATCCATCTCTAAATATAAAACAGATTTGTGGCTTTTGTGACTGGTGGGTCACTTTTGATAGCGCGACTATATGTCAAATCGCTGTCCATCCAGATGTCAGACAAATGCACTTAGGCAGTCAGATGATGGAAGAGATTATCGCTACTGCAAGAGCAAAAAAAGTGAGAACAATTACTTTAGAAGTAAGAGCGAGTAATAAAGCTGCTATTAAGTTTTATGGTAAATTTGGTTTTTATGTATCACATGTTAAAGATGGATATTATTTAGATGGCGAAGACGCCTTATATATGATTTTGGAGGTGAAAGATAATGGCTAAGATACTTGCAATTGAATCTAGTTGTGATGAAACTGCTGCTAGTGTCATTGACAATGGCAAGCTTTTATCTAACATCGTCTCCACTCAAATCGATGTTCATAGAAAATATGGTGGTGTCATGCCGGAAATAGCTTCTAGATTGCATACCGAAAACATTTCTATCGTAATAAAAGAAGCGATGGAAACCGCAAATATTAAGTTTGAAGAACTAGATGCAGTCGCAGTTACACGTGGACCAGGATTAATTGGGGCGTTACATGTTGGATTACAAGCTGCAAAGACTATTGCAATGCTTTATAAGATACCTCTTATTCCTGTACACCATTTGGCAGGACATATATACGCTAATGAATATATAAAAGAGTTCAATTTTCCTCTTTTGGCGGTTGTTGTTTCTGGCGGTAATACCGAATTAGTACTAATGAAGAACCATTTTGATTTTGAAATTATTGCCGAAACAAGAGATGATGCAATTGGCGAATGTTATGACAAGGTTGCTAGGGTATTAGGACTGCCTTACCCTGGTGGAATTCCAATTGATAAATTAGCAAAAGAAGGCGAGCATACATATGATCTACCAATGCCACTTAGAGGCGAAAAGACGCTGGATCTGTCGTATTCTGGACTTAAAACCAATGTCATAAATCTCGTTCATAACCTTGAACAAAAGGGTGAAAAGGTTAATGTTCCAAATATGTGCAAATCATTCCAGGATGTAGCGGTTGGATTAGTCATTGATAGGACAGAAAAGGTTGTAAAACTTCATAAAGTTAAGGAAGTTATCCTTGCCGGTGGGGTTAGTGCTAATTCATATCTTAGAAGTGAGATGGCAAAGAAAATGGAATCACTTGGGATAGAACTCCAAATTCCACCAATGTGGTGCTGCACAGATAATGCATCAATGATTGCAAAAGTCGCAGAGCATCTCTATGACTTAAAGGTATTTGCTACTCTAGATTTAGGGGTTGATCCTAACTGGTCAATCGAAGAATGGAATAATTTTTGAAATCTATTATATGATTTCAGCAATAACTGATATAATTTTGAACAAAGGACGAAATAATTATGGAAACATTTAGAATCTCAGACTTCGAACTATATGACGTTGTGTTATATGGCGATGAAGAAGAAAAAAATGAATTATTAGCTAACCAAGTATTTGTGCAAGGATGGGTTAGAACCAATCGTGATAATGGTCAAATTGGTTTCATTGAGTTTAATGATGGAACATATTTTAAGAACGTTCAATTAGTTTATAGCAAAGATAGTAAAGACTATGGAATTTTAACTTCATTACGTAATGGATGCGCAATTGAGGTGGAAGGAAAACTTAAACTTACTCCTGAAATGAAACAACCATTTGAAATTGAAGTTTTAGCAGCAAAGCTTGTTGGCGAATGTGCAGAAGATTATCCGCTTCAAAAGAAGAGACATTCATTTGAATTCCTTAGAGATATCGCACATATCCGCCCACGTGCAAATACATTCCAAGCAGTCTTTAGAGTGAGAAGTGTATTATCCTACGCTGTTCATCAATTCTTCCAAGAAAGAGGATTTATTTATGTGCACACTCCAGAGATTACTACAAACGATGGAGAAGGCGCAGGAAATGTATTTGATGTCACAACACACGATACAAAAGATCCATTTGAATTCTATGGTAGAAAAGTTAACTTAACTGTTACTGGCCAATTACATGTAGAACCATTTGCTTTATCGTTTAGAGATGTTTATACATTTGGCCCAGTTTTTAGAGCAGAGCATTCTAATACTGTTAGACATGCCAGTGAATTCTGGATGATTGAACCAGAAATGGCATTCTGTGATTTAAATGACAATATGGAAGTCATTGAGGATTGCATTAAATTCTGCATCTCATATGTTATGGAAGCATGCCCAGAAGAAATGAAATTCTTCAATACAATGATTGATAACACATTGATTGATAGACTTAACCATGTAGTTAACTCAGATTTCCAAAAGATGACATACACAGAAGGTATCGAAATCCTACAAAATGCAGTCAAAAGCGGCGTTAAATTTGAAAATAACGATATTAAATGGGGCATGGACCTACAATCCGAACACGAGAGATACTTAACTGAAAAAGTAGTTAATGGCCCATTGTTTCTTATTGATTATCCAGAGGAAATTAAGGCCTTCTATATGAAACTTAACCCAGATAAGAAAACCGTTGCTGCATGTGACTTATTAGTTCCAGCCGTTGGCGAACTTGTTGGTGGAAGCCAAAGGGAAGAAAACTATGAACTATTAAAAGCCAAGATGGATAAACTTGGTCTAACTGAAGGCCTTGAATGGTATCTCGATACAAGAAAATATGGCGGCTGTGTCCACTCTGGCTTTGGCATTGGATTTGATCGTTTGCTCATGTACGTTACAGGTATGCAAAACATCCGTGATGTCCAACCATATCCACGTACAAGTAACAACATTAAGTATTAAGGATGAAATATGGCAGACAATAGCGAAAAATTAATTTTAGAAGAAAAGGCAAAAAGAAAAGAACTCTCAAGAGTCCGTATCTTTTGGTTTTTGGCTATCGCAAATGTTGTCTTAGTTATTTATATTATCCTACAAATAGTGATTTTAATTGGACAACATTAAACGTTATTATCTACGTTATTCTGATTAACTTGCGTATTAACATTAGTCTCGGATTGGGTATAACCATCGAGACTTTTTTCAAATACTTCTCTACTTCTAACTTGTATTTTGATTGTTCTAGCTAATAACGAAGCCGCAACAACTAAATACCATGCTCCACCAACCAAGAAACAAGGCGCAACGATATATCCAGCCCAGCCTTCAGCGACAAAATGCGGATAGTTATCAACAACAATCTTATTAAATTTAATAAGATCGCCACCAATAAACTCATCAGATAATTTCCATGTCCAGAAAATAGAACCAAAGCCATTTTCTACACTGAATGGATTATATGAATAGTCGTTATAAACTGCATCTCTAATAAGAAGAACAGCGACACCAACTGCAATAATGATTAAAGGTATATAAGCTTGCTTAAAGAATAGCGCCCAGTTTTTCTTTCTTCCATAATTAATGAGATGTCTTTTATTAGTAATTACTTTAGTAACGACAACATCATGAATTAAAGTATCGGCCTTTCTAGCTTGCCATTTCATTAGTTTGACGAGTAAAAATGATAGGTAGCCAACCAAAACAATCACTAAAATGATTACAATCAAAAGAGCAAAGATTAATCTTTTATCGTTTTCAGAAAGAGAAATTAGAATCGGATTAAATAACATGATTGTCATCCTCCTCTTCTATTGGCTCTGCTTCTACTTCTTTTTCTTCTCCAAAAGTCGGAGAAACGTAATCGCTTGTATTATAAATAGGCGAATCTGATGGATATAAACTTAATTCGGTTTGCGGATTACTTGTTTTTTCCTCTTGTTGATGCTCCATGACCTGTAACTTTGCTTTAGCAGCAATATCTTCTTCTAGATCGCTATTAATGCTTCTACCAGTAAAGAATAAATAAACTAGTTTTCCTAGTTGGAAGAAGAAAACAAATAGACCAACGACCCCTGCCAAAACTATGGCAAGAATAATAAAAGGAAATGCAACCACATATAACAATCCCTTACCAAAGTTTTTAAAAAATGTCGCCATAATATCCTCAGTTATTTATTTTAACCACTTTTGTTTTTTTATTAAACAAATAGTTGCCAAAATATAAACATGAGACAAACACATATATAGGCGAAATAAGAATAATGGCGTTAGGATGAGGTAAATACATATAAAAAGCCACAAAAATGACCACCGAAATAATGAGTGAGATAAGCAATAATATAAGAATAACTTTGTTTTGCTCAGTCAGTAAGTCTAATAGTTGATAGATAATTAGTGGTAAAGCAAACATCAAACTAATAAAAGTAACAGGGACATAGAAAAATACAAAAACGATAGCAAGTATTATTGAAGTTACCGTAACAATTAATGGTACGAATCCATATTTGATTTCTAGGTTAAATTCAAAACCGAGTTTTTTAATTTGAAGCTTTAGGAATAAATAAGTGAATAAAGTTTGAATTGAAGCTAAAGCATAGAGGAATATATGCGTAAACACATCCTTGAATGCGAAATTAGATAGTCCAAATATAGATAGCAAGGCATCAATAAAGTTAATCTCAGTCACTATCGAATTTAGAATAATGAAGGTTAAAAAAGTTAATATATATTGAAGCAAAGAGCAAATAGTTATTACGTAAATTGCTGGCACTTTCTTTTCAATCAATAAACCAAAGAGAAAGCCGGTTATCATTGAGGGGATTACATAGAAGAATGTGTCAAAAATATAAATCCCTGAAGTGACAATTAAACACAGCGCTGTAGTAACAACAAAATAAATTGGGAAATATCTCTTTTTACAAAACAAGGTAACTATTGTGCTTGTTAAAGGTAACACAAAGATAATTAAAAACATTAATGGAGGCAATATAGCGGTCAGTAATACAAATATGACATTTATTGCCGCCATGATAGCCATGTATGCGATGTTTTGGACGATGGTTGTTCTCTTAGTAAAAAGACTCATGGACACATTTTAACAAAAAAAGTGAAATTTTTTGGTCAAAAAATCGAAAAAAATCACTATTAGTTTAATGAGGAGGTGCTTTTATGCATAAAAAATTATTAGCTGTTGGCATGTTGTTATGTACTTCTTGTGGCCAAGCAGGTCCAGTTCAAGAACAAAAAGATGAAAAAGAAGAAGTGGCTTTAGATTATTCGATTACTTCTAGCGATCAAATTAAATGGAATGAGGTTTTTACACAAGGTGAGGCACGATATCTTGTCTATTTTTATTCAAACTATTGTGGATATTGCCGTTCGATTAAAGAAGAGGTACTGAATTACTATTTATTAAATAAGGACAAAATATATTTTGTTGATTCAATTGAGCAAAAAGCCGTTTATAATTTTCCAGCAGAAAAAACTATGGGAGTTAAAAATATAGATGACTTCTACATCGTTGGTACACCCACACTAGTTGAAATAACAAATTGGATGGTCACAAATTTATATGTTGGAGCAGATAACATTAAGCTATATATTCAACAATGAAAAATCTTTGATTCTAAATTGAATCATAGATTTGATTATGATAGTATATTGCTATGCAATATGACGATTTTGTTTCTTCTTTAAATGACAAACAGTTAGAAGCAGTAGAAACTTCTTCACAATATGTGAGAGTTGTTGCTGGTGCTGGTAGTGGAAAAACGAGGGTTTTAACTTATCGTATTTCCTATTTAATTTCTCAGTTAGGCGTTAAACCTTGGAAGATTTTAGCTATCACTTTTACCAATAAGGTTGCTAACGAAATGAAAAACCGTGTTGTTAGTATTGTTCCAGAAGCGCAAAAGTATTTAACCATTAAAACTTTCCATTCTTTTGCTGCAATGTTCTTAAGAGCAGAGATTGAAAACATCAATTATCCATCTAACTTCACAATCCTTGATGAAGAAGATCAATTAAAAGTCATTAAAGATATAGTTGCCGAAAAGGGATATAAGAAAAGCGATCCTTTAGTGAAACAAGCTATTAACTTTATTAGTAAATCGAAATTAAAGGAAAAATACCCGGAAGACATTACTATTCAATTTGAACGTGTTGAGAATGAAAAACTATGCCTTGAAATATATGAAGAATATGAAGAAACTAAGGCTAGACAATTCGCACTAGATTTTGATGATTTACTTTTGAAAACCAATCATATCCTTGCTACTTTCCCTATGATTAGAGCAAAATGGCAAGATAGATTTGACCATATTTTGGTCGATGAATTTCAGGATACAAACGATACAGAATATAGAATGTTGACTTTATTAATGAAGCCATCTACATGTTTATATGTTGTCGGAGATCCAGATCAAACAATTTATACATGGAGAGGTGCCAACCAAGACATCATTATTGATTTAAATAAGAAATATCATGGCCTTGACACCATTATTTTGGATGAGAACTATCGAAGTACTCAAACTATCCTTGATAGTGCCAATAAACTTATCGCCAATAACAAATTTAGAGTTCCTAAAGATTTGTTTACTAATAACGGCAAGGGCGATGAAATTGTTGTTAGATGCTTAGATAGTGTAACTGCTGAGGCAGAATATGTTGCTAGAGAGATTTCTTCTTTAACTAATTTAAAAGGATATAAATATTCTGACATCGCAATTTTATATAGAAGTAACTATGTTACTCTCGAATTTGAAAAGGCCTTCATGGCAAAACATATTCCTTATGTAATATATGGATCAGTTAAATTTTATCAACGTGCCGAAATCAAAGATGTCTTAGCGTATTTCCGTTTGATTAGTAATTTCCATGATGATATTTCTTTTGAAAGAATTATCAATGTTCCAAGAAGAGGTATTGGTGACAAGTCCATTCAGTTAATTAAAGATGGTGCTAGAAAACATTATTTATCTATCTATGAATACATTGCCTCAGATGATTCTTTAAAAGAGTGTCCAAATAAAGTGGTTAATGTATTAAGAAATCTTATTACTAGAATTGATGTAACTAGATGTAAAGTTAGTGATGATAGCGAGATATTCTCAAAGACATTAGAAGATTTCATTAAAGACATTGGATATTACGATTACTTAATGACAGATGACGATGGTGATGACAGAATTGACAACGTCAAATCATTATTTGAAGATATTAGACATTACTTAAAAAGCAATCCAGAAGCCACATTTGATGAATATTTGCAAAACGTTGCTTTAGTTAGCGCTCAAGATGAAGTTAAAGATGAAGAACGTATAACAATGATGACTGTTCATACCGCTAAAGGATTAGAATTCCCAGTTGTCTTTATTGTTAGGTTCAATCAAGGTGTATTTCCAAACAATAGAGCGTTATTCGAAGATGGCTTTAAAGCCATGGAAGAAGAAAGAAGGCTTGCTTATGTGGCTATGACTAGAGCAAAAGAGAGATTATACCTTACTCTAGCAAGTGGATTTAGCTATGTTACAAAAAGCGAACTAGGTGAATCACAATTCTTAAAAGAAAGCGGCAATCCAATTCGCGCAAATAATTATGGATCAGGTGACCGTTATAAAGGCTCACAAAGTCGTTATTCTTATAAAGAGGCAATGCAATCTAGAGGGTTCTCTTTTGATGATGAACCTATTAGGCAAGACTTCTCTCAAGCAGTTAATGATGTTTCCTATTGGGAAATCGGTGACATCGTTATCCATAAAAAACTAGGACGAGGAGTCGTTATTGCGGTTGAAGATGATAGCATCATCAAAGTTGATTTTGATGAACATGGAATTAAGACAATTTTAGGAAACCATCCAATGGTTAGCAAAGGAAGTAAATAGCTTATGGAACCAAAAGAAAGAGTACAAGAAATAACAGCGTTACTCGAAAAATATAACTATGAGTATTACGTGTTAGATAATCCAAGCGTTTCAGATGCTGAATATGATCGACTAATGCAAGAATTGATCGCATTAGAAGAAAAATATCCAGAATTGCGTTCCCCTTTATCTCCAACTCAAAGAGTTGGTGGCATCGTTCAAGATGAATTCCAAAAAGTCACACATAAACGCATGATGCTTTCTCTTGCTAACGCTTTTAATGAAACTGATTTGCGTGATTTTGACCGTAAGGTTAAAGAAGCTTTAGGTGTTGATACAGTGACATATATGGCAGAAATGAAGATTGATGGCCTAGGTATGTCGCTTGTTTATCGTAAGAATTTACAATACGCCGCAACTAGAGGAGATGGAAGCGAAGGCGAAAATGTAACAAGCAACGTTATCACTATTAAATCGATTCCTAGCCGCATTGAACTTTCTGATGAACTAGAAGTTCGTGGCGAAGTTTTTATGCCAAAGAAAGTTTTAACTAAGTTAAATCAAGAAAGAGAAATAAGTGGAGAACCATTATTCGCTAATGCGAGAAACGCAGCAGCAGGTAGCATTAGACAACTAGATAGTTCCATTGCGGCAAGTAGAAACCTCGATGCTTTCTGGTATTACTTTGTAAACGCTAGAGATTTTGGCATCAGATATCACTCAGAAGCTTTAGCAATGCTTGATAGATTAGGATTTAAAACTAATCCAGAAAGAAGAATATGCGTCGGCATTGATGAAGTATTGGATTATATTGATGAATATACCGAAAAAAGACCGTCCCTTGATTATGATATCGATGGAATTGTTATCAAAGTTGATGATATGGCTACATATGATAAATTAGGATATACATCAAAAACCCCTAGATGGGCTATCGCATATAAATTCCCACCAGAGGAAGTCATTACAAAACTAACTGATATTATTTATACAGTTGGTAGAACTGGCAAGATTACTCCGAACGCTGTTTTAGAACCAGTTAGAGTGGCTGGAAGTTTGGTACAAAGAGCGACTTTACATAATGAGGACTTCATTAGAGATAAAGACCTAAAGGTTGGTGACTATGTTGTCATCAGAAAAGCTGGAGATGTTATTCCAGAAGTGGTTAGACCAGTAAAAGAAAGAAGAACTGGCGATGAGAAAGAGTATCAAATGATTGATACCTGTCCAGTTTGTGGCGCTCCATTAACAAGAATTGATGCAATGCATTTCTGTTTAAACCCATATTGTGAAGCAAAGAAAATTGAAGGCATTATCCATTTTGCTAGTAGAGATGCAATGGATATCGAAGGCCTAGGCGAAAAAGTAGCGGAACAATTATTCAACCAAAAGTTTATTCATGATATCGTCTCAATTTACGATTTAAGTCAATTTAGAGATGAAATTATTGCGTTAGATGGATGGAAAGATAAATCAATCGATAACTTGCTTAATGCGATTGAGAACAGTAAAGCTAACTCCCTTGAAAGAGTATTATTCGGCCTTGGAATTAAAGAAGTTGGGGCCAAGACTGCGAAGAACTTATCTCGAATCTACGGGGATATTGATGCGTTATCGGAAGCTAATTTCGATGAACTCATCCAAATTCCTGATGTTGGACCAATCCTCGCTAAGAGCTTAGTTTCATACTTTGAAGACGAGAATAATAAGGCTTTAATTCAAAAACTAAAGGATAGAGGAGTTAACTTTAGATACTTAGGTAGCACTTCTAAAGCTGCAGATTCATATTTCTCTGGTAAGACAGTTGTTTTAACCGGCACATTATCATCAATGGGAAGAAAAGAAGCAACTGCTTTATTAGAAGATTTGGGTGCCAAGGTCACAGGATCAGTTTCGAAAGCTACTGACTGCGTTATTGCGGGTGTTGAAGCGGGCAGCAAATTAGATAAAGCACAGGCATTGGGTATCACTGTTTTATCAGAAGATGAATTCTTATCCTTAATCAAATGATTAAAAAGTTTGCAAATAATGTTATAATAAATAATTGGCTGAAAGGCCAAAAATGAAAAGGGGAAAAAACTAAATGGCAATTCTAGTAACAGGCGGAACAGGCTATATCGGTAGCCACACAGTGGTCGATTTATTAAACCACAATTATGATGTTGTAATCGTTGATAACTACGTCAATTCAAAACCAGAGGTTCTTAATAGAATCTTTAAAATTACAGGCAAAAAGCCAAGATTTTATCAAATAGACGTATGTAACGAAGATAAAATGAGAGAACTATTCCAAAAAGAAAAGATTACAGATATCATTCACTTTGCTGGTTTAAAAAGCGTTGGTGAGTCAACACAAAAACCAGGTCTATATATTAGAAATAATATTGGTTCAAGTATCGTCCTACTAAATCTCATGGCAGAATTTGATGTGAGAAATATCGTGTTCTCAAGTAGTGCAACCGTATATGGAGTTCCTGATCATGTCCCTCTAAAGGAAGATGACAAGATTGGCGGATGTACAAACCCATATGGTCAAACCAAACTTGAAATCGAATATATGCTTAAAGACTATGCTAATGAACATCCAGAAGCAAACATTGCCATTTTAAGATATTTCAATCCAATTGGTGCGCATGCTTCAGGCTTAATTGGTGAAGATCCACAAGGCATCCCAAATAACTTAATGCCATACATCACACAGGTTGCGGTTGGCAAGAGACCATTCTTAAATGTCTTTGGAAATGACTACAATACACCAGATGGTACAGGAGTTAGGGATTATATCCATGTCGTTGACTTAGCGGCAGGCCACTTAGCCGCTCTTAAAAAGTTAGAAAGTAACCCAGGCCTAGTTATTTATAACCTTGGCACTGGAAAAGGCACATCCGTTCTTGAACTAGTTCATGCATTCGAAACTGCTAACGGATTAAAGATTCCTTATGAAATTAAGGAAAGAAGACCTGGCGATGTCGATGAAAACTATGCTGATGCTGAAAAAGCCTTCAAAGAAATGGGCTGGAAAGCAAATTTAGATATTGTTGATGCATGCCGCGATTCCTGGAATTGGCAAAAGAATAATCCAAAAGGTTACGACGATTAGTCGTGCCTCTATGCGCTTATAGCTCAGCTGGACAGAGCATCTCCCTCCTAAGGAGAGGGTCGGACGTTCGAATCGTCTTAAGCGCGCCATAAATCTATAATAGACATTTCATGAAAGTGAGATGTCTTTTCTTTTTAGCAACGCTAGAAGAAAAGAAATGCTTGCACATTACATATGTAAATGTAAAATATATTCTCGTAGGTGGTTTATTATGGAAGAAATTAATAATTTTATTAAAACAATCATGGAAAAAGACCTTGAAGAAGGTAGAGTAAAACAAATCGTTACTCGTTTTCCACCAGAGCCAAATGCTTATTTACATATTGGCCATGCAAGAGCAATCGTTAATGACTTTGAACTTGCGCAAGCCTTTGGCGGATATACAAATTTAAGATTTGATGATACGAACCCTGTTAACGAAGGCGCAGAATATGTTGAAGCAATTATCGAAGATTTAAAATGGCTAGGATATACTCCTAAAAACATTTTCTTTGGTAGTGACTATTTCGAAAAAACCTATGATAAGGCAATTCTTTTAATTAAGAAGGGTCTTGCGTATGTCGATGATTTATCACCAGAACAAATGACAGAATATCGTGGTACTTTAACTGAACCAGGAAAAGAATCGCCATGGAGAAATAGAAGTGTTGAAGAAAACCTTAAGTTATTTGAAGAAATGCGTGCTGGAAAATACGCTAACGGAGAAAAAACTTTAAGAGCAAAAATTGATATGGCATCTCCAAACATCAATATGCGTGACCCAGTTATGTATCGTATTTTACATGTCAGGCATCATAGACAAGGCGACAAATGGTGTATTTATCCAATGTATGATTTTGCTCATCCATTACAAGATGCATTTGAAGGTGTTACTCACTCACTTTGTTCTCTAGAATATGACAACCACCGCGTTCTTTATGATTGGTTTGTTGAAAAATGTGAGATGGAACATGTTCCTCATCAATATGAATGGGGTAGATTAAATATCACCAATACAGTGATGAGCAAGAGATATTTAAGACAACTCGTAGAAGGCGGATATGTCACCGGTTATGATGATCCACGTATGCCTACCCTAGTTGGATTAAAACGCAAAGGCTTTACCCCAGAAGCAATTAAGAGTTTCATCCTTTATACAGGCTTATCACGTATCAACTCAACTACAAATGCTGATAACCTTGATTTCTTCTTAAGAGAACAGCAAAAGATGATTGCTACTCGTCCAATGGCGGTCATCAGCCCACTTAAAGTTGTCATTGATAACTATCCAGAAGGACAAATTGAATGGCTTGATGCGCCAAACAATATGGAAAACGAAGCACTAGGAACACGCAAGATTGCCTTTGGTAAATATTTATACATTGAAAGAGAAGACTTCATTGAGGAAAAACCAAATCGCAAATGGAAGAGATTATCTCTTGGTGATGAAGTAAGACTTATGTGTGCTTATTTCATCAAATGTAATAGTGTGGTTAAAGATGAGCAAGGCAACATCACTGAAATCCACTGCACATATGATCCTGAAACCAAATCAGGAAGTGGATTTGAAGGAAGAAAACCAAATGGTACAATCCATTATGTTGAAGCTACAACTGCTTTACCTGCTACATTCAACCTTTATGAACCTCTTGTCTTTGATGAAACTGAAGAGACAAAAGATAAGTCATTTATTGAGAGATTAAATCCTAACTCATGGATAAAAGAGGAGGGATATGTTGAGTTTTCGCTAGCTAATACCAAACCATTAGATAGATATCAGTTCATCAGAAACGGTTATTATTGTACTGATAAAGAATCAACAAAAGAACACTTAATCTTCAATAGAACCTGTTCATTAAAATCATCATTCAACGGATAATAAACATAATAAAAGTCAGCTATTATTAGTTGACTTTTTTAGTCATAGAATGAAAAATAATAATAAAAAAGGAGGACACAATAATGTTTTCAACATTTTTACAAGAAAATAGAGAAAAGTTAAAAGAACTCCTTTCTGAACTCCAAAAAGAATATAAATACGTATCAATTCTCGGTAGTGATGTCAAAACCATGAACTACATGGCTAACAAAATGGCTACTTCAATTGATGAAGGAAGAGATTCAGAAAGAGGTTTTGTTGTCAAAATGTCTAATGGCAAAGCATTTTTTGAATATTCATTTGATGTCTTAGAAGAAGATGTTAAAGACTTTGCTAAAAAGATTATCGAAAGTGTTAAACTTCAAGATCCTATCGAAGAAGTTAATACTGGATTAATTGAAGAAGAGCCACTTAAAAAAGACTTTGTTCGTGAAGGTGACTTAGATCAATTTAGTAATCAAGAATTATTAAAGAAGATGATTGAGATTAAAGATGCCACTTTAGCGAAAGATGAACATATCGTTAATGCGATTACATTTTTAATGACTCTGGATGTTTCCAAACTATTTCTTTCTAAAAAGAAAGAGTTATCCCAAAACTACACTTGGGTTAATGGATTCATAATTGCTTATTACGTTGATGGGAGAATGGTTTCTGTTAGAGAAGGTGCTTATTCAAATAAAATGAAGGACGTTTTAGATAAACTTCCTACATTAGTTGACGCTCTTATCGATAAAGCAAAGCACTTAGTTAATGCTAAACCAGTTGTTCCAGGTGTATACGATGTTATTACCCATCCAAGCATTGCCGGTCTTATTGCTCACGAAGCGTTTGGCCATGGTGTTGAAATGGACCAATTCGTTAAAGATAGAGCCATCGCAAAAGGATACATTAATAAATACGTCGCTTCTCCATTAGTCAATATGAGAGATGGAGCTGCATCAGCGTTGTCTGTTGCGTCATATTTCTTTGATGATGATGGTATTCTCGCGCACGATACATTAATAATTAAGGATGGCATTTTGCAAACAGGTATCTGTGATTTGGTCTCATCTAGAGAATTAGGAACTAATCCAACTGGAAACGGAAGAAGACAATCATACAAGAACAAGTCATATACCAGAATGACAAATACTTTCTTCTGCCCAGGCAAAGATAAATTAGAGGATATGATTAAGTCTGTCAAACACGGATATATGATCTTTGAAACAAATAATGGTATGGAAGATCCAAAAAACTGGGCAATCCAATGCGTAGCAGAATACGGTATTGAAATTGTTGATGGAAAATTAACAGAAAACTATGTCTCTCCAGTTGTCATGTCTGGTTATGTTCCTGATTTATTAAAATCTATTTCTATGGTTAGTGATGACTTTATGGTTATTGGTGCTGGCCAATGTGGAAAAGGATATAAAGAATGGGTTAGAGTCTCAGATGGTGGACCTGCTTTGAAAGCGAGGGTGAAATTATCATGATGAAGAGAATCGAAAAAATCTTAAAGAACAAAGAACTTGATGGATATGTCATCAGAGAATCCAAGAAAGAAATTTATCAACTATACTTCGTCAAAGACAAAGTTGAAACCGCAAGAAGTGGAAAGTTTGTAGATACATTCGTAACCATCTATGTTAAGCATGATGAGAAACTTGGAGATGCGACTTTTCAAATATATCAATCAAGCACAGAAAACGAAATAAGCCAAGCAATTGATAATGCTAGAAATAATGCATTAAGCGTCTTCAATCCACCTTATGATTTAGTGAAAAAAGAGACTTTTGCTGGAGAAAATGAAGAAAAATCATTAAAAAACATGGCGGATGAAATTGCTAACGCCATCTTCTCTACCAAAGCGAATGCAGGTGCAAAACTCAACGCTACAGAAATATTTGTTAATAAAATTGAGACTCATATTATCAACTCAAATGGTCTCGATAAAAAGAGCTATGCTTATAAGTGCATGATTGAAACAATCCCTACTTTCGATAAAGAAAATGAATCTGTGGAAATTTATGCTCAAACAAATTTCTCTGAATATACAAAAGAAGATATCAGTAACTACATTGCTCAAAAGTTGTTTGAAGTTGAAGCAAGAGCAAAGGCTGAAAAAATAGAACTTCCAGAAAAAATGGATGTTACATTAAGAGGTGAAGAAATCGAAAATATTCTTCAAGAATATATACAGCAACTTAATTATTTCAATCTAGCAATGCATTCTAACGCAATCAATGTTGGAGATAATCTCCAAAATGGTAATGGTGATAAAATTACATTAACCATGAAGAATAAAATTGTTGGCTGTGCTGATAGTGCAGATTTTGATAGCGATGGTTCCTCATTTAAAGAAAAAGTCATTATTGAAAACGGTGTCGCCAAAGATCAATTTGGTGGAAACAGATTTGCTCAATATGTCAATAAAGAGAATACTGGAGCCCTTCCACTTTGTGAAATCAATTGCGGTGATTTAACTAAAAATGAGTTGGAAAACGCAACATATCTCGAGTGTTTGCAGTTTTCAGGTATCCAATGTGACTTCCTTAACGACTATTTAGGTGGTGAAGTTAGACTTGCTATTTTGCATAAAGATGGTAAACAAATTCCAGTATGCGGATTTTCTATCTCTGGCAAATTGTCCGAATTAATGGGCGAAGTTAAACTATCAAAAGGCAGAGAAAAACTTCCTGGATACTCAGGACCTGCATTCATCTACCTCAAAGACTTGCAAGTATTATAATCTATAGGCAGTTTCAATACTGCCTTTTTTAATGTTCTCTTTTGCGATAAACTACCTATATGATTGATGGACATATTCATATTGAAAACCAGCCTTACACTTTAGAACTTATTGATAAAATGGTTGAGGTGGCTCTAGAAAAGAAAATAGACGAATTATATATTCTTGATCACACTCACAAATTCAGAGAATTTGATAAGATGTATTTAGAGTGTCTAAAGGAAGAAAAAACTATTCAAAATTATCAAAAGAAAATAGACAAACAAGTGTCGATTTATGAGTATGTAGATTTTGTTAGAGAAGTAAATAAACAGCAATATCCGATTAAACTTCATTTTGGTTTAGAGGTTTGCTATTTCCATGGCCAATTAGATTTTGTGAAAAACGTTTTGGATTCTTTGAAACCATTTGCTTTTGATTTCTTGATTGGCTCTATCCATCATGTTTATGGCGCGGCAGTTGATTTAAACGAAGACATAATTAGAAAATTTGATATTGATGAATACTATAGACAATACTATGAACTAACCGAAGAAATGATAAAGAGCCGTTTCTTTACTTTCATCGGGCATCCTGATTTAATTAAGATTTTTCATATCTTCCCTTCCTTCGATTTAACCGCGATTTATCACCATTTAGCGAACTCCCTACAAGTTTACGGGCAAGAAACTGAAAATAATTCGGGATTAATTAGGCATGGTTTTCCTTATCCAGGACTATCTCCAAAATTACTTCAAATATTTAAAGAGCATCACGTTAAATTTCATAAATCAAGTGATGCTCATCAGTATCAAGATATCGGCAGAGTATTTGACGAAATAGAAGAAAATTATAACTGAGATAGATAATTATCTGATTCGTCTCTACTTTTGAAAATAATAAAATTGACGTTTGAATATTTATTTATTAGTGAATATATTAATAGCCTATCCGCTGATGAGTTGTTTTTCACAAATTCAACTAACTCTTCTGTGCTCTTATCATCTTCTTGCCAAGGCAAGTCTTCTCTTATGGTTCCTTTACGACTTCTGATTTCTGATATGCAGAAGTCTAAATCTAAATCAAAATAGAATACTGTGTCAGAATGATTAATTCTTTCTTCTAGAGTGCCAGAATAATTGCCGTCTAAGATAAAAGAGTCTAGGCCATATACTTCGCTTGCTAATTTTTCTCGTAATTCATCTCTAGTAATATGTGTTTTATCACTTCTCCAAAAGAGTTGATCCATATAAAAAAGTTTAATGTCCAACTTATCACTGAGTCTTTTGGCAAAATACGATTTGCCACTTCCTGAACAGCCTATAATTAATATCTTTTTCATCTTCATTATGTTATCAAAACAAGTTTTGAACTTGAATAATAATTTGATTAACTCTAAAATTTGTTCATATGGAAGTAAAAATAGATAAAACAAAAATATTAAAAAAGTGTGAAATACTTGCTTTTGTTGACTATGTCAAATCACAGCTTTTCCCATCTTTATTGAAGTGCGAAGATAGTGAACTATGCTATTGCAAGGCTTGTGAGCATTACAAAAACAATATCGGCAAAAGACCAGAAGACGTATTAAACAAGCTTGATGAACTTGGTGAGATATTATTGCAAGACCTCAACTTTTTCTATGACAGCGATCCAGCATGTAACGGAATAGAAGAAGTGGTTATGACATATCCAGGCTTTTTAGCTATTTTATATCACCGTATTGCTCATATCATCTATCAAAATGGCAATAAGATAGCGGCTAGAATTATCTCTGAAGAAGCACATTACCTCACAGGCATTGATATTAATCCTGGTGCAAAAATTGGTTCTCCATTTTTTATCGACCATGGAACCGGAATTGTAATTGGCGAAACCGCAGTTATTGGTGATAGAGTTAAAATTTATCAAGGAGTTACCCTCGGCGCTCTTTCACTTAGCAAAGGTCATCAACTTCAGAATCAGAAAAGGCATCCAACTGTTGGCAATGATGTCACAATTTACTCAGGTGCTTCAATTTTAGGAGACATCCATATTGGTGACAATGTTGTTATTGGTTCAAACGTATTCTTAACTCAATCTGTCGAAGCAAATCATAAAGTTGTTTTATCAAAACCAGAGCTTATATTTATCAAAAAATAAAAAAAGTTGATATAAAAATATCAACAATGTAATCATTCTGGTGGATCTTACCGGGATCGAACCGGCCACCTCTTCCATGCCATGGAAGCGCTCTTCCAAATGAGCTAAAGACCCATTGCCTAATGATTTTAGTAAAATAAAATAAAAATATCAATATGTTGTTGAAAAATCATCCTTCTTTTGGTGTTGGACTCTCATATAATTATATAAATTTTGGGATTCTGCTAAAAAACTGCTAAAAATATTTAATGAAAAAAATATTGATTTAATCAAGCAAAATATAAATATTGTTATATTTCGCATTTGTGAAAATCGTATTTTTTTGAGATAATATAGACATGTACAAGGTAAATGATAAGGTCATTCATGCCAGAGAAGGCTTGTCGACCATCATGAGTGTTACCGAAATGGCCGGCAACCAATATTTTGTAGTAAAGGCCGATCGTGGTGGTGGAGAAAGCATCTATGTCCCAGTCAATAACACTGGTTCTTTGATAAGGCCAATTATGGATTCTAAAGCCGCTGATGAAGTTATCAATTATATGAAATCGGTGCAGGCTGAATTTATTTCTAATACCAAGCAAAGAAGAGATCAATACAAGAGAAGACTGTTATCTGGAAATGTATATGACTTAGCTTATTTATCAAGGCAGTTATATTTCTTCAATTATTATAATGAAAACGGCCAAGTCGTTAAACTTGGACCTACAGATATACAAATGCTAATAAATGCAGAGACAATTCTTTATGATGAATTAGCGTTATCTTATCAAAAGTCTAGAGATAAAATTGAAGAATTTGTAATAGCAAAATTAAAATAATAAATCTAAAAGTTCATTAGGTGCGTCAATGTGTGGCACACTTTTATTTTGGAAAAATTCTTCCCCGCGATGGAAACCGTAATTAACCAAAATAAGGGGGATATGTGCGGTTTCAGCACTTAAAATGTCTACTTCTGAATCGCCAACATAGGTGACTTTTGCCTTGTCAATATTAAGAGTATTGATGACGTAATTGATCATCTCTGGGTTAGGTTTAGGCGAAAAATTCTTTCCCTCTCCTTGAATTAGATCGAAAACATTTGGGAAGAAATGTTCAACTATATTTACTGCTATTTCGTGTAGCTTATTTGTGGCAACTGCTAAAAAGTAACCACGTTTTTTTAATTCTACAAGAGTATCTAACATTCCATTATATGGAATACTATAGTCCAAATAGTGTTCCTTATAGTATAATCTGAAGTCATTAAAACATTTTAAATGCATCTCTTCGCTTGTTCCTTCTGGCAAACTTCTCCAAATGGTTTTTGCAATCCCATTACCGATTGCCTTAGCGGTGTGCTCAACACTTTTTTCTTCAAAACCATTCTTCCTTAATGCATAGTTTATACCCGCATTTAAGTCTTTTACGGTGTTGATTATGGTGCCGTCTAAATCAAAGATAACTAACTTTTTACTCATGTGACGATTATAAAATATAAATATATTTTTTTCAATTACGCCGATGAACCACGCGTATTTTTATTTATCAAATATTTTGATAATGAAATTTTTGTAGTTTATAGTATAATTTTTATTCAAATGGGTAAATTAAAATTTACATTTACGAATATATTGCTGTTGCTTGGAGTGATTGTTTCAGCCCTTTTGCTCGAGAACGTTGGATTCTTAACTCATAACCCAACTGGACCTTTAAGCGACAAATATTTTTACATGCTTTTATCAGTGGGGTTACTTGCTTATCTTGCTTTGTTTTTCTTTGAGCATAAGATGAATAAAACTGGTGTTGATTTTTTCCTAGCTGGACTATTAGGCGTGTTTTTGGCTGGTGGGCTCGTTGCTATTTGGACATTCAAGGGCATGAGTTTTACTCACCCCGATTCGACTATTACAATCTTGTCTTATACGTTTAATGAAAAACTAAGATTATCTTTTGCCTTTGGAATGTTTATTCTTGCATTATATTCACTATTATTTATCTTCTCCAAAAATATGGTTACTGGTAGAAGCTTAATTTGGGTTTATATAATCTTAGTTCTAGTTGGATATATATCCATTGTTTATTCACTTTTTACAGAAATCACAGCTTACGCTAATTTGTTTAACGGTGAAAATATAGCGATATCAGTTAAATCTTTCTTCTGGAATTCTAATATGTTTGCCGGAAACCTTTTAATGGGTGTTTGTGCAGCCATGTTGATAAACGCCTATAAGAAAAATGTTTTCTCGGTTGTCTCAATTGTCACATTTATTATTTTCATTTTAATTACATGCTCATTGACATCGATCATTATTGCGACGCTCATCGGCTTGACATACTTCATTATCGACATTATTCATATGAATAAAAAACATCCAATCGGAAGTATTGTTTATCTCATTGTTTTTATGTCGATTATTGTTACACTTGTGTGTTTATTCGCCTATGCCCTTGATGGCAACATGGGTTTCTTCTCATATTTTTGTATAAGAATCTTTAAAGAAGTGCAAAACACTAACTACGCTACATTCTCTAGCAGGATTGCGATATGGAATGGAGCAGCAGATTTATTAAGACAAGACAATCTTAAATTATTCTTTGGCTATGGATTTGGAATCAGCAAAGATGTTATCAGCGAGTGGGGTAGTGGAACAATAAAGTCAACCCATAATGGTGCTGTTCAAATCTTCTTTAACTTCGGCATCACTGGATTAGTGATTTACGGTCTATTTTTATTCTATTTCTTCTATTCCATCGCTAGAGTATTTAAAAATAACAAATATTCCTCGCTTATGTTTATATTATCAGGTATATCCTTATTAGGATATTCAATTGGGGAAAGTGTTATCTTCTTTAACAGCAATGCCCAAGGACTTCTTGTCGGAACGCTTTTCTATTTACCTGCGATAATGAAATACAAGCATCAAAAGAGAAATGGTGCGATAGTGAGCATTAAATCTACTCCATATTCATGGAAAACAATGGATGATAAACTCGTTGTAAAAACAGTGGCGATTGTCATTATCTCTTTAGCATGTACTTTGATTCCATTATTATTCCTCGATTCTTTAAAGGGCAGACAGCCACTTTATAATATGCTCCTGACGGTCATAATCTCTTTAGGGGTTTTATGGCTGCTGTTCCCATATATCGTTTACTTATGGCATTCCGAAACTGCGCTAAAACATTTCCGAATTAGAGCGCTTGTTAATATGCTTATCATGGCGGCCGCAATGGGTGTTGTTGTGTGCTTCTATTTGTTATTTAGAAGAGACCTTCATTTCTCATATATGTACCTCATTCCAATCGCAACAGCAGTCATCTGTTTAATTGAAATAATTTACTATTCTATCGTCAAAAAGCCATCATTTAAGGCATATTTGTCAACTTTTGTTGCCTTATTTAAGACTTCAATTGTCGGCGTTGTTGTCTCTTTAGCAACAAGTTTATTAATATTCCATTTCTATCAAGATCAATTTGATCCCGGCATGTTGAAATACATAATTATATGCGTGTTTAATATGCTTGTTTTCTATGCGTTCTCATTCGTCATTATGTTTAAAGATATGCGCTCAATCATTACGTATATTGATGCAAGAGTTATTAATTACCTCCATAGGACAGTTTTGAAAGATGAATTTGAAGAAAGAGGTAACTAGTGATGGAAAAGCGTATCAAAATTATTTCCTCAAATAAAAAAGCTAGTTATAACTATTTCCTTAGCGAATTCATGGAAGCGGGTATTGAACTAAAAGGAACTGAGATTAAGTCTTTAAGGGTTAATGGCGCCACAATTAATGATAGTTATATCGTGGTCAGGGATGGCCAAGCTGAGATAATCAATATGTACATTAAGCCATATGACCATGGCAATATTTTTAACCATGAGCCAACGAGAAATAGACGCCTTTTATTACATAAAAGAGAGATTAGATTTATCGACATGAAAATACGTGCAGGCGGTTTTACTGTGGTTCCAACTAAAATCTATTTTTCTCATGGCAAGGCAAAATTAGAAATCGCTTTAGCGAAAGGTAAAAAGCTATACGATAAGCGCGAAACAGAAAAGCGAAGAGATATCGAAAGAAGCTTTGATAAGGATTACTAACATGGATGTCATTTCATATATTAACTCTAAAAATAGAAATGATTATCAAAGGGACAATTTTGATAATTTTTTGCGCAAAATTAAATTTGAATATAGCATACCTTCCATCCATATAACTGGAACAAATGGAAAGGGTAGTGTTGCAACCTTTTTAAAGGATATTTATTTTGAAAATCATTACACGGTCGGCCTATTTACGTCTCCAGATGATTTTTTGGAGATGATAAAAATAGGTGATAACTGTATCGATTTAGCGTATGTTGAGAAGGTTGTTGATGAGTATAAAAAGCTTTTCGAAAAATATGATTTGTCATCATTTGAAATTCAAACATTCATAGCCTTCAAGTGGTTTATGGATAATAAAGTTGACCTCGCTATTATTGAATGTGGCATGGGCGGAGAACTTGACGCCACGAATATCTTTACTCCTGTTCTATCTATCATTACATCAATCAGCATTGAGCATTCTGATTTCTTGGGCGTGTCGCTAAGCGAAATTGCTTTACATAAGAGTGGAATTATAAAGGAAAATGTTCCTGTACTTATTGGCGAATTAGAGGGAGACGCATTAACTGTTGTCGTTTCTAAGTCTAAAGAATGTAATAGCAGGCTAGTCACTGTTGACCATTATCATCATTTAGAAGTAGTGGATGATGGACAAACCTTCGACTATAGACCATATTATGGTCTTAAAATCTCTTCTAAAGCCGAATATCGCGTTATTGCGGCGTCTTTAGCAATTGAAGCAACTAATATTCTAAAAGATAAATTCCCTGTCTCTGAAAGCGAATTAAAGGCCGGCTTATCAAAATCAAAACTAAAATGTAGATTCGAACATATTGGATCTAATCCTTTAATCATTTTAGATGGCGCTCATAATCCACACGGAATCAATCAATTAAGAAAAGAAATAGACAAATTATACTCAGGCAAAAAGATTCATGTAGTCTTTGCTTCTTTTAGAGATAAGAATATCTCCTTGATGCTTCCGGAGATTGGTTTGATTGGCGATATTACTTTAACAACCTTTAATAATGGGCGTGCTAGAAGCGAAGACGAATATTTCTTATATTTAGAAGACTATAAATATGATAATGATTTTAAATCATTAATTGATAGATTAATCATAGAAAATCCAGAAGATGTTATCTTAGTGACAGGTTCTTTGACTTTTACTTATGAAGTCAGAAAATATTTAAAAGAGAAAGGGCTAGTAAATGATTAAGTTTAATCTTACTATGACTCAAAAAATATGTTTGGCTGGCATCTTTATTCCTTTAGTTGCCATTTTTCAAAAGATTTTTGCGATTAACTATATCGCTATTGTTCCTTTTGTGAGGATTTCTTTTGGCGGGCCAGCCTTAATCATATTTGCTTCTATTTTGCTAGGACCATGGTTCGGATTATTTGTAGGCGCGGCAAGTGATATAGTTGGATTTTTTATTTTTGACCCAAAGATGTTTGGATCAGTTCCTTTCTTTCAAATAACAGCGATATACGCACTTTTGGGATTCTCAAGTTATTTCGTATTTAATTTCGTTCATAGAATCAAATCAACCAAGTGGATGTTAGTGACTGAGTTATCAACAATGATGCTTATCACGGTGGCAATAACCCTATTTATATGCCTCAATAATTCCATTCAACTATATGGAGTTGTTTATGAATTCGATACACTTCAAAGAATTTTAATACCTATTTTAACAGTTATCCTACAAGGTTTATTATTTTTGGCGATATATTTTATCGGTGGGCATTTCAAAAAAAGGGATATTAAAGTTTCGACATATCATATTTCTTTTTCGTGTTTCATCCTTGAAGTATTTGTTATGTTAATCTTCGGAACGTTAATGAAAGTTTGGGCTTTTTCATCTACAACTTTCTTAGCTATTTTCTTCTCTCAACTTATCGTTTTATTTATCAATATTCCATTAAATACGTTTCTATTATCGTATATCATTAATTTATCTACAAAGATATTCAGGGTGGCGCCAAATGCTTAAGTTACTTTTTGCTCTATTAACTCTATTTGTACCATTAGTAGGTAGCTCTGCTTCTAACTCTTTTGAGCAAAAAAGCGAAGTTTTGCATGCGAAAATGGATATTAAAAGTGCAGAAAGTGATGATTTTTTATCATATTGGAGAGATGACTTTAGAAAAGATGATCAAGGCAAGCTAATTGCTATTTGTGACATTACTTATGCTGAATATATGTCAATGTACGAGAAGTATGCAACGCTCAATGAAAGCGATAGAAATATCATAAATTCAACAGCTGACTACGAGGAAGGATATACCATCAAAGATTCAATCAAAGAACTAATTAGAATCTATAGCGGAAAGAAGCAAAATAGCGAGGGCGAAAGACGCACATTAAACCAATCTTCAACCATTGCCGTTATTGTTGTTATCGCTGTTTTTGGTATGAGTGTTATCTGCGTGTTTTTCGTGATGAAAAACGTCAATTTAATCAAGTAAATTTAACCTTCATATAATTTGTTTTATAAAAAACTTTCAATTTTTACTTTTACTTATCATCTTTTTGGTGATAAAGTAATCGCAGCATTGTTTCATAGGGAGGTCCAAAGATGAGAGTTAAAGTTCTTTTGATTTGCTCCGAATGCCTATCAAGAAATTATGTGACTACTATTAGAAAAGATAGTACTGAAAAGTTAGAGTTAAAAAAGTTTTGCAAGCACTGCAATAAACAAACTCTACACAAGATTAGCAAATAGGAGGTAGCACCGTTATGAGTAAAATAGGCAGAGCTATTAGTGGTGTTATTAAAGAAGGCAAACGTGTTCGTTGGCCAAAGAAAGATGTTCTTATTCCTTCAATCATCGTCGTTGTTGTCATCGCTGGTGTTGTGGGGTTATTGCTCTTTGCAGAAGATCTTGCTGGTAAGAAATTAATCGATATCTTATCAGATGCATTTGCAAGCATGAAATAGGGGGATTAAAAAATGGCAGACGAGAAAACAGCATTTACTGATACCACTACAGATGTTAGTGATGAACCTAGTGGCGGCAAAGAACAAAAACTAGGCGAAAAAGCTTGGTACGTTGTTAATACCTATTCAACACACGAAAATAAAGTTGCGTATAATTTACGTAAACGTGTTGAATCAATGGGATTAGAAGATTTAATCTTCCGTATCGTTGTTGCAGAACAAGAAGTTCCAGTGATGGATAGAGAAACAGGCCTTCCAACTGGAAAAACGAGAATGAAAAACCTTTATCCAGGTTATGTCTTCGTAGAAATGATCATGACAGACTATGCTTGGTACATCGTCAGAAACACTCCGGGTGTTACTGGCTTCGTCGGATCATCAGGTAAAGGTACAAAACCATTCCCAGTTCCAAGAGAACAAATCGAACCAGTCTTAAAGAGAATGGGCATTGTTGATGACAATATGTATGATCGTTATCAAATCGGCGATTACATCAAAGTCATCAGAGGTACACTCGAAGGTACTGAAGGTAGAATTGTTTCTATCGATAAAGATACCGGTGCAGTGGAAATCGAAACCGTCTTCTTCGGTAGAACCACCAAAGTGGAAGTCGACTTCTCTGAAATCGAAAGAGTGTAAGAAAAATACGAAAATTAGAAGATGTTCACATCTTCTTTTTTTGTACTTTCTGGGTAAATACGATTTTTACGAATATATTTGTATGGTTATGTATAAAAATGTATAATTATGTTGAAAGGAGAAAAATAGATGATTAAATGGTTTAATGTTAAAGATAGAAGTGGTGTAGCTTCTTTATACGCGAACAATATTACTTTAAATACTACCGCGATGTATCCTCTAGATTTTGCCTACCGTGTGCAGGTTGGTGTTGATGAAAATAAAAATATCATCGTCATGCCTTTAAATAAGGAGATTGTCGAAAGCGGCAGATTAGATGAATGTTGTTTGCTCAAACTAGAAATCCATAAAAGCTTTGCGAGAATTTCATCCACTCAATTATTAAAACAAATCGCAGAAGAGTTAAAATTAACTCTTTCTAAGACTCCTATCCAGTTTGAAACTAAGTGGGATAGCGAAGAAAACATCTTAATTATTCTAACGAAGGGAGGCAAATAATATGGAACAATACATGTGGATTGTCTGGCTTGGATTATTTGTAATAATGCTTGGCGTTGAAGCCCTTGGTCCTGCTCTTGTATCGGTATGGTTCGCTCTTGGTGCTCTTGTATCAATGATTATATCGTTCATACCTGGAGTAACTTGGTGGATTGAAGTAGTGGTGTTTGTTGTTGTTTCTATCGCCGCCTTCTTAGCGCTTAGACCTTTATCCAAGCGATTTATCAAAAGAAACGAAATAAAGTCTAATGTCGACTCATTAGTAGGCAAGAAAGGTATTGTGATTGAAAAAATATCATTCTTGAATCCAGGAACATGCAAAATCAATGATGTGATTTGGACTGCAGTTGCATTAGATGAAAAAGCCACGATTGAAAAAAGCGACATAGTCGAAGTTGTCACAATCGATGGTAACAAATTAATTGTTAAGAAAGTTGAGGTTAAATAAAATGATTCCATTCATTATTGTCATGTCTGTTGTGCTCTTCATCTTGTTATTAGTCGTTATTTGCAACGTCAAGATTGTTAAGCAAACCGAAAAAGTTATTATTGAAAGATTAGGCGCGTACCGTGTTACATGGAACGTCGGTATTCATATGCTTCTCCCATTCTTTGACCGCATCGCCTTAAGAGTGTCAATGAAAGAACAAGTGAGAGACTTCGAACCACAATCAGTTATTACTAAAGATAACGTCACCATGCAAATTGATACAGTTGTCTTCTATGTTGTAACCGACGCTAAATTATATGCCTATGGTGTAGATAACCCAATGTCCGCTATCAATTACTTAAGTGCAACAACCTTAAGGAATATCATTGGTGAACTCTTATTAGACGAATGTCTAACTTCCAGAGAAATCATCAATGAAAAGATGAGAAAAATCCTTGATGAAGCAACCGATCCATGGGGCATTAAAGTCAACCGTGTTGAAGTTAAAAACATTCTCCCACCAAAAGATATCCGCGAAGCCATGGAAAAACAAATGCGTGCAGAACGTGAAAAAAGAGAAAAGATTCTTCTTGCTGAAGGTGAAAAACAATCCGCAATTCTCGTGGCTGAAGGTGAAAAACAATCCGCTATCTTAAGAGCAGAAGCTGATAAACAAATGGCAATCTTACGTGCTGAAGGTGAAGCTGAATCCTTAAGACAAGTTAAACGCGCAGAAGCTGACGGCGTGAAGATGCTTAAAGAAGCAGAAGCAGAAGGTATCAAAATGGTCAACGATTCCAAACCAAGTGATGCTGCTGTTACATTAAGATACTATGAGGCTTTGGCTAAAATCGCTGATGGCAAAGCCACCAAAATCTTCCTTCCTAGCGACGGAATGAAGGTTGGTTCTGTTGCTTCAGTAGTTAAAGAAGTTGTCAAAGAATAATATATAATCTGGGCGCAAAAAAACTCACGAATTTCGTGAGTTTTTATTATATAAATATAATAACTATTTTCTTCTTCTCTTACCGTTGATCGCTTCACGGAAGGTAGTGATTTCTTTAGCGGTACCAACGACATAAACTGTATCATCTGGAAGCAATGAATCAGTACCACCAGGAACGAATGACTTATTACCACGTTTGATTAAGACGACGTTAACGCCATAGAAAGTTTTAGGGCTCATCTCTTTTAAGGTGATTGGCATAAATGCTGGATTAACGATGATAGAAACAACTGAATATTTGCTATCTAGTTTGTAGTAGTCTTGGAAGTCTTCGTTACCAATACGGTTTGCTAAAGCGGCACCAGCAGCTTTTTGAGGAGTGATAACTTCAGTGGCACCGAGCTTTTTCATAATTGGTACATAATAGTCGTCATCGACACGAACGATGATGTTTTTAATGCCTAATTCACGAAGAATAACAGTAGTTAAAACACTGGCTTGTTGGTTATCACCAAAAGCAACAACTGCGACGTCAACGTCATTAACACCGATTTCTCTAAGTGCTTTTTCATCAGTTGAGTCAGCGATGAAGGTAGTAGGAAGTTCCGCTGCGACTTGATTAGCGATTTCTTCGTTGTTATCGATAGCGATAACGTCCATTTTGTTATCGACTAATTCGTGGACGACTGAACGTCCGAATTGGCCTAAGCCAATGACTGCAAAAGATTTGTGTGCCATAAAAATCTCCTATCCAATAATAACATCTGTTGTGATGTATTTGAAATGTTTGCTCTCTTCCTTGTCCATTTTTTGTTGGAAAATTTGGAACATAGTAATTGGACCTAAACGTCCAAAGAACATGAGGAAACATAATATAATCTGACTTGCTGGTTGAAGCGTTGTGGTTAAATTAGCGGATAATCCAGTAGTGCCGAACGCCGAGAACACTTCAAAGAAGACGTTTTCTGTGGTGGCGTCTGAATTACCTTTTTCTATAGAAATAATTGCCACAAACGCGCTTAAAATGATGATGATAGACAAGAAGACAAGTGACATTGCCTTGATAATAGAAATACGGCTATATTGACGTTTAAAGGCAACGATTTGTCTACCTTGGATAAATCTAATGAATGATAAAACGATGATGAAAATAGTAGTGGTCTTAATACCACCAGCAGTGCCGATTGGTGAACCACCAATAAACATCAACAAGCAAGAGAACATCTTACCTGCAGAAGACATGGAATTTTGATCGTGTGCAGCAAAGCCAGCTGTTCTAGTGGTGATGCTTTGGAACAAAGCTTGGAATGGATTGATACTACCATTTAAGACATCGGTTAAGAAGAAAACGCCAAAGCCAAAAACGATTAAGATTGCAGTGGTCAATAGAATGATTTTAGTAAAAGCAGTCCATTGTCTTGGTCTTCTTCTCACTACAAAAATATCAATGATAACCAAGAAGGAAATACCACCAGAAACGATGAGGAACATGATATATGATAGCATGTAATAATACGCCCATTCTGGCATAGCGTCGATATAGACATTACCAATTCCTCTAATTAGAGAAGTGTTTCCAAATAGGTCAAATCCAGCGTTGTTAAATGCTGAAACAGATGTAAATAAATCCATCCAAAGAGCCTTTCCAATTGGAACATCTGGAAGATTTAAAAATACCGGTAGACCCAATAAAAATCCTAATGATTCAAAAATAATAACGATGACAATAACACGTCTAACATATCTAGCAACCTGTGCGATAGTGTTACTGTTAACGGCTTGAGAAAGGAATAATCTATCCTTGAATTTTAACCTTCTTTGGAAGATTGTTACAATAAAAGATAGGATCGTGATAAAGCTCAATCCACCAATTTGAATCATAATTAACATCACTATTTGACCAAATAAGGTCAATTCATTGCCAATTCCAGCCTCGTAATTGGTTAAACCCGTCACGCATGTCGCTGAAGTAGCGTTGAAGACTGATTCTAAAACATTACCCCACTTTCCATCTGTATGGGCAAAAGGTAAAGTCAAAAGAATGGAACCAATGATGATAACCAATGCGAAGGATATGAGAACCAATAAATATGGTGATATTTTATACTGTGATTCTTTTTTCATTGACTGCTTGTATTATACTCAATTCATCGTAAAAGTCAAAATATCGACAAATTATTTAATAATTTGTGCAAAAAATATGAAAAATTTTGTAAATTTCTCTTGCGTTTGTGTACGTATATTTGATAGTATATTCGAGCATGTCGTCTTCACATGTGAGAGGTGTGATAGCGCGTGTGTAATGTCCTGTGGAAGAGCGGTGATTCACTCGTACCACGGCACGGACAAATCTAATTATAGGAGGAAAGTCACGTGAGTAAAAAAATCGCAAAAGTCTTGAAGATGGAATTACCTGGCGGCGAAGCTAAACCAGGACCAAAACTCGCATCTGCTGGCATTAACATGGCGAAGTTCTGTACCGACTTCAATGCTAAGACAGCCGATAGACGTGGTGAAATCGTTCCAGTCCTCATCACTGCCTATGAAGACAAGTCCTGTGACTTTGTCATCAAAAC
>JAILBR010000065.1 GCA_024680795.1 Bacilli bacterium
AAATAAAAATTATGGTATTTTCCAAGGCTGGTATGATGGTGAAACAAAGCTTACTGATGATCTCTCTTATACATTCACACCAACAGCGGGGACATATTTTTATAACTACGAAGCAAAATTTGTTGAAGCCGATAGTGAAGAGTTCACTATTGCACATAGACTTTATTATGGTGATAACTCTCCAGCCAACACAGTATCAGCTTTGTTATTGAGAAATGGTAGATATTACATTTTAGCCTCTTATTGCGCTTATGATTGGGGCGCTGAAGTTGGTCCTGATGAGCAAACGTTCAAGGAAAATGAAGTCTTTGTTAGCTATGGACGAGGTACTGATAAAGATACGAACGATATATATTTAAATAGAAGTGACAACATGGGTGTTTATTATAAAACACCTGGCGATCATTCATTTGAAAACCGAGCGCTTATTAGTGAATTTTATACAGAAATTAAAACTATAGACTTCTACATAGATATTAGCGATTTCAATAATATAAATGGTTTTGATCTTTCCATTGAGGAACATGGTTCTCTTGCTAAGTGCGATATTATTGATGCAAAGTCGGCTCGTGTCACTCTATATAATGGTGATTTCGATTACGTTAATAATTCTATTGCAATTCTGGTACCTAACCGCCAAGAAACTAACCGTAAACTGGTTATCACTAAAGTGGTGGTTCATTATAATCACGCTTAATTGTTCTAGTAACATATATCAAAAAAGCCGGATTAACGGCTTTTTGTTTAATATATTTTAGCGGTATCGTATTGATGATTATTGGCCAAAAATAAAACAATTTCAAATATCAACGACACTGATATTGTTTATCAAAAAAATTGATGGATGTTGATATCTCATTGCCAAAAACCACACATAAAGAAAGAATGATACAGAATTCTCAATTAGACTTTGAGATAAGAGAAGAAGATTTCCAAATCTTAAAGAGCTTATAAAAATAAATACATAATTTATCGTTTATATTACATTTCATCGATTTTTTTAAAATGTATTTTGTAAAATATTTTCCTATGTGTATAATGGGAATAATGATTATACCGAAAGGATATAAAGGGTATGAAATATTTAACAGTTAGTGAAGTTAGCAAAAAGTGGAATGTTAACGAAAGAAGAATCCGTGTATTAATCGAAGAAGGAAGAGTTGAAGGAGTGAAGAAAGAAGGTCATAAATATCTCATTCCTGATAACGCTCAAAAACCATTAGATAGACGTGTTAAAGGACAGAGATTATTTGAGGATTCACCATTAAAAGGAGTGGACATTGATTTTAAGAATTACCGTAAGCAATTTCCCACCCCAGATGGCTACTTTGGTAGATATGGTGGTAGCTTCCTTCCTAAGAAATTACAAAAGGCGATTGATGAAGTTTATAATGGCTACTTAACTATTGCAAAATCGGCGAAATTCATTGCAGAACTAAGGGAAATTAGAAAAAATTACCAAGGAAGACCCACTCCGATATATCACTGTCAAAACCTTTCTAATTACTTTGGAAAAGTGCAGATTTATCTTAAAAGAGAAGACTTAAATCACGGTGGTGCTCATAAGTTAAATAACGCGATGGGACAAGCCCTTTTGGCAAAATATTTAGGCAAGAAAAAACTCATTGCAGAAACAGGGGCGGGAAGCCATGGTTCAGCAGTGGCAATGGCGGCAGCTTATTTCGGATTAGAATGCGATATTTATATGGGTGAAGTTGATATGGTTAAACAAGCCCCAAATGTCGCTAGAATTAAAGTTTTAGGGGCTAATGTTATACCGGTATCTTTCGGTACAAAGACATTAAAAGAAGCCGTTGATGCCGCATTTGAAGCATGGAGTAAAGAATATAATACCGCTTTCTATGTTATCGGTAGTGCAGTTGGCCCACATCCATATCCATTAATCGTTAGAGATTTCCAAGAAATCATCGGTCGAGAAGCTAAACAACAATTCTTAGATATGACTGGTGAGCTTCCAGATATCGTCACAGCTTGTGTTGGTGGAGGCAGTAACGCTATAGGTATGTTTGAAGCATTCTTAGAAGAACCAGTGAATATTGTTGGCATTGAATCAATGGGTAAAGGAAAAGAAATCGGTAATAATAGCGCCACTATGACTTTAGGAAAAGAAATGGTCCTACACGGCTTTAATTCTTTAGTTCTTCAAAAAGAAGATGGTACTCCAGGAGATGCTTATTCCATTGCAAGTGGATTAGATTATCCAGGTGTTGGCCCAGAACATGCCTTCTTGAAAGAAGTGGGAAGAGTCAAATATGATTACGTTAATGATGATGAAGCGGCAGAAGCCTTCTTCTTATTATCTAGATTAGAAGGAATTATTCCTGCTATTGAATCAAGTCATGCTTTAGCTTATGCCATTAGATGTGCGAGAAATATGAAGACAGGATCAATCTTAGTCAATCTTAGTGGTCGAGGCGATAAAGATATGGACTACATGATTGAAAGATATCCACACATGTTTAGATAACCATAAGAGTTCACCAGAGAGCAATTTGAGAAAGTGCTAATAAAATGCTTAGATATGAATTTTCCTTATCTAAACGAATATCGTCAGACGTGTAACA
>JAILBR010000003.1 GCA_024680795.1 Bacilli bacterium
TCCATCTCGCTGTAAGTAGGATTTGACATAGTCAATTTTTTCAAAGCTCACTATGCTGAGTTCTTTTTTAGAACACTCTAATTTTCTAGAGAACAAACTTTTGCAAAAATTCTTATTGTTTTTTAATAGTTAGTCTCCAAATATTAATTACATTAATCCGAATAATAAATCGTAAACGTCTTGTTTGCCTTCAATAGTGCCAATTTCTAAAGTTGGATATTTCTCGCTAATCGCGTTAACGAGTTCTTCCACTTCTTCTATTTTAACCATTTGCCCATAGATGATAAACAAAACATCACGGTATTTAATTTCATCAATCTTCTCTAATAAATCTAAAGAAGCTTTTAAGCGGTTGTCACTATAACCCACAAGGTTATGCTTAATCGCTTCGACATAACTACCTTTAGGAGCAACTTCATCACCGACATTCGCAGCTTTTCCACTCTTAAACACCGAGGCCGAGATGATGTTTTGATAGTTATCATTAAGTGTATCATATAAAGAATCATCTTCTTCTAACCCTGCTTTTAATTGAAGGACATAATAACCTTCTTGCAAGGTTTTAGTTTCGATAACTTTAACAACACTATCTTTATATAATTCCGCAGCTTGCTTAGCAGCTTTACACATATTTGATTCATTTGGCAAGAGGATGATTTCTTCCGCATTAGCGATTCTAAAAGCATCCACCATTTCTGCGACAGATGTATTCATGGTTTGCCCACCATTAAGGACGATATCAGAACCGATTTGTTTAAATAAATCGATAATGCCATCACCCTGGGCGACAGAAATGAAAGCCAAATGTTTTCTTTCTTTCTTCTTGTTCTCATCTTCTTTGATGAGATTATTATGTTGAAGAGCCATATTTTCCATTTTGAAAGCAACGAATTCACCAAACTTTTGGGCATATTCAATCACTTCATATGGTTTTTTGGTATGGATATGGACTTTCACAATTGTGCCAGTTTGGAAGCACACTAAAGAGTCTCCATGTTCTTGCATGAATTCGATAAATTCATCAATGCTAAATTTAGAGATATCAATCTTGCTATTTAATAGTTGTAGCAAGAACTCTGTGCAATATCCATAATCAAGAACACTATTTTCGTTAAAAGCACTATAATCTAGGGCACCTTCATCGCTCTTTTCTTCTTTTTTGGTTAATTGTTCATCTTCATCAGTTTCACTAATTTCTTTGCCAGTAAAGAAATATAAGAATCCTTCAAAGATAGTTAATAGGCCTTTACCACCAGAATCGATAACACCATTTTCTTTTAAGACTGGTAAAAGTTCAGGAGTGTGATCTAAAGATTCTCTCATTGTTTTTGTAACTTCCGCTAAGAAAGAGGCGAAGTCTTTTAAGCCATCGTATTGACATTTATCGATGCCTTCTCTAGCAACAGTGAGGATTGTACCTTCGGTCACATCAACACAAGCACGATAAGCGTTTTCATAGGCACTAACCATTGCTCTAGCAAAATCCGCTACTCTAATTTCAATATTGCTGCTTAATGCATCAGCGAAGCCTCTAAAATATTGGCTAGTTAAAACGCCAGAATTTCCGCGAGCGCCAAAAAGCATGCCACGGGCGAATTCATCACTGATTTGGCTGACAGAGGCGTCATCATCGGTAATGGATTTTAATCCATTTGCATATGTAAGTTTCATGTTTGTACCTGTATCTCCATCAGGAACAGGGAAAACATTTAAATCATTAATTGCTTTATAATGAGCTAGAAGGTTCTTATAACCATATTTTAATAGTTCAACGAAGGTCGAACCGTTAATCTTTTTCAAGTTCATAATATACTCTTTTCTTCCAAAACAATGGTTATTGTATCATTATAGTCAAACTTTTGACACAATAAATTTATTTATTGAGATTACTTCTTATCTTTTCAAGTTTCTTTTTTGCTAGTCTTAAGACTGGTAATTCTCTTTGTTTAACAAGATTATTGACTGGGGTATTTCTAAAATGTTCATAAGCATATATCGCTTCGTCGATAGTGAGAAACTCTGGATGAAGTCCCCATTCTAATTCATATGCCTCCATATGCTTCTCGCCCAAAGAAGTGATATGTCCCACGTAATAATGGTTATCATTTCTACGGCCTATCTTATTATAAAAATCAATAACGCGGCCTAGTTCGATAATGTTATCGAGCTCTGCACCCACTTCTTCTTTGATTTCCCTTTTAAAACCTTCTAAAAGAGTTTCATCAGGATTCTTACCTCCACCTGGAGTTTCATATAAATCTCTTTCGCCAAAGAAATCATCAGTGAGTTGCACTCTGATAAGAGCAATACGAAAATCATCGTCATAGACGATTCCTCTCACTACTTGTCTAGTATGAGTGGCTTCTTTATATGGAAATTCAGTATCTTGTAATCTCGCAATTACGCGCATTTTTATAAGACTTTCTTATCGTTATTTTTGTAAGTTAAAAATCTGATTTGATATTCCCCATCTTGAACTGGTTCACTTTCCTTAACAAGTTCAAAATTTGGTAGTTCATCTAAGTTAGTAAAAAAGACTTCTGCTCCCCCATCGGCGTCCACTTTTGTTAAATAAACATAGTCGACATACGGAAGTGTTTGGTTGTAAATAGAGGCACCTCCAATGACAAATACATCTTCTTTTTGACCATATTCAATCATCATTTTGATGAATTCATTAAAATCATGAACGTTGATGACACCTTCATAATTATGGTCGATATCTTTAGATAAAACGATATGGGTTCTATTTTTTAATGGTTTCGAACCAGGGAAAGATAGTAGGGTATTTTCACCCATACAGACAACATGTCCTTTGGTGGTTTCTCTAAAGAATTTCATGTCTAAAGGAAGGGAGAAAAGTAATCCATTTTTCTTCCCAATACCCCATTTATTATCACAGTTTAAAATTGAAATAATCATACTAGATCGCTACCGGAATTTTCTTATCGAATTTTTCGTATTCATAGTCCACTAATTCGAAGTCTTCGACTTTGAAGTCATAGAAATTAGTGACATTTGGATTCACTTTAAGTTTAGGAGCTTTATGTTGTGGCTTGGCAATCACTTCTTTGACCATATCAACGTGTCTATCATAGATATGTGCGTCAGCGATAACATGAACAAGAGTGCCAGCTTTTAAGCCACTGACTTGGGCAAACATGATTAATAAAATCGCATATTGGACAACATTCCAGTTATTCGCGGTTAACATATCGTTACTTCTTTGATTGAGAATACCGTTTAATGTATCGCCAGTGACATTAAATGTCATAGAGTACGCACATGGATATAAATGCATTTCATGTAAATCTTGGAAGTTATAGATATTGGTCATAATTCTTCTAGATTGAGGATTATGCTTTAAATCATATAAAACTCTATCAACTTGGTCCATCTCTCCTTCAGGATAGATGTGTTTGATGCCTAATTGATAGCCATAAGCTTTACCAATGGAACCAGTTTCATCCGCCCATGAATCCCAAATGTGACTTTTTAAATCATGGATATTATTAGATTTCTTTTGCCAAATCCAAAGTAGTTCATCAATGCAGCTTTTAAAAGCGGTACGTCTGATTGTCATGATTGGAAATTCTTCTTGTAAGTTATAACGATTAACAATACAGAATTTCTTCACTGTATGAGCAGGGGTTCCATCTTCCCAATGTGGTCTTACTTTTAAATCAGTATCCCAGAATCCGTTTTCTAAGATATCTTTCATGTTTTCAACAAAAATTTGATCTGCTTTTGACATAGCTCTCCTCCTAAAATGAGTATCTAGAAAAAAGAATATACTTTTTTTATGTTTCATTCCATAACAAAAGCATATTTCTTCTATTTTATTTTTAATGGTGATTATTTCTATAATAATGGGCTGATTAATTTAATAATACCACAGATGAACCTAACACCTGCTTTTGGCATATAGTCAGAACGAACTTTCTTACTAACAGAAATCATTTGTTCAAAGTCTTGTCTGATATCTTCCATACAATTGCACTTATATAGTAATGTTCCGCATTCAAAGTGGTGAACCAAGCTTCTAAAGTCGAAGTTAATGGTGCCAACAAAGGCGAGTTCATTATCCGCTAAAGCGGACTTCATGTGGTTAAATCCTGGTTTATAAATATAAACGTTAACTCCAGCGTCTAATAAGAATCTAAAGTTAGATTTTGCGACATTATAAACTAACTTCTTATCTGGAACACCTGGAACAATAAGATTAACTTCCACTCCTCTTAAGGCGGCATTTCTCATCGCATCCATAAGTTTATAAGTAGGAACCAAATATGGAGTAGAAATATCCACTCTCTTTTGCGCGTAGTTAAGAATATTGATATAGGTTTGTTCGCCGATTAAAGCGTCATCAATACCACCAGGTCCATCGCCAAATGGAGCGACATATCCTGGTTCATCAAATTTAGGATATTCATAATCTAAATATTTGTTATAGTCACTTGGTTCCTTAGTACATAAGTCATAGTTTTGTAAGAAGGTGGTAATAAGATTATTAATCGCACTACCTTCGATTCTGACCATTGTATCTTTCCAATAACCAAATCTTTCGATGATATTTGCGTATTCATCAGCGAGGTTGATACCACCTGTGAAGCCATATTTATGGTCGACAACAACAATTTTACGGTGGTCTCTATTATTATAGGAACCATGTAAGAATGGTCTAAATGGGTGGAATTTATAACACTTGATACCGTATTGGGCTAATCTCTTAGGAGTTCTTGGTGAAATGGTGCCACTACAACCTAAATCATCATAAACGACACGGACTTCGACACCTTCTTGGGCTTTTTGAATTAAGACCTCTTTAACCGCATCCCATTCTTGACCATCAGTAACGATAAAGAATTCGATAAAGATAAATTCTTTTGCTTCTTTAATCGCATCGATAAAGGCTGGGAAGAACTCCTCACCAGTTTTATAATAAGTCACTCTATTATGAGCGTGGACACCTAAACCCGCGGTGTTGATGAGATATCTAAAGGCACCTTGAGATCTCTCCATGCCTTTAACAAATGACTCATCTTCCTTCTTAACTTCCATCTTAAAATATGGTTGATATGTTGCTCTAGAAACATCGATAACCCTTTTTTCTTTCGTGGTTAAGCCATGATTACCGAAGATGAAATATAGGGTTAAAACAAATAATGGAACGATAAAGATACTAACTAGCCATGCAATCTTAAATTCTGGATCTTCTTGTTTATTAAGAACTTTGAAGAACACAATGATAGCTGCGATAAATTCAATAAGACGAATCAATGCCCATATTAATATAACAATTTGTCTAACTAATGAGGTATCATCTGGCCAAACTAGTTCTAAAACGTTGTCCATGAAAAAATGAACGAAAACAATCGCCAAAATTTCAATGAGCATGATGAAAACAAAAAGGAAAAATCCTGAAAATAGATTACGACGTAACTTTTTCATAAAACTGCCTCCCACAAAATTCTATTTAATTTTGCCATAACATTACCCTTTTTTGAATTCATTTTTTAATAAATGAATATTATGTATCGAATTCTTTGATAATTGATATCAACTTTGCAATAATAAATCTATCGATGAAAAACGATGAATTTAACAATATAGAAATTAAAAACGAAAAAGAAGGTTTTTCGCATATTGAATTTGGTAAAACGCAGAAAGCTGAATTCACTTTTTATAATGAAAACAGTGATAAATCTAGGGATGAGCTTAATGCGAGCACCAATAAAAATAATGAGAATGTCAAAAAAGGAAAAACCCAGACTAATAATAACGACTTAGTCGAAAAAGCGATAAAGGCGAGTACCACCGCCACAACTGCGGCCAGTGTCACCACTTCTGTCGCTGCTGGTGTATCTGTGGTCGCTGTTGTCACCGTTTCCACTCTTGTGGGAATCAGTGTGGTTTCTAATAATAATGCTTCTGTTATTTTTAGATATTTAGACATCTATCCAGAAAGCATTAGTTATGTCGTCAATCTATATGATTCTAATGACACCACCTTTTCACTTTATGTCGAAAACGCAACATATCTCAGCTATAACAAGCTACAAGAAGGGGCAAACGAAGGATATTTTGAAAACCTGACAATGGGTGAAACATATCGTATCTATGTCAAAGAAGAAACTGAAAGTGGCAAGATTATCTATGATGAAAAGTTCACCACCGTTCAAAAAACCTTTAGCTATATAAGTGGAATATCTTGGGATAAAACTGCAAATTATAAAACTCAATCATTTGATTTATTAATCAACTATTCAGACCCAGAAGAAAGATATAGCGATTTCAAACTTGTCCTTTCTGATGGCGAAGTTAGTAAAGAATACAATTTAACAAAAACCGATGCGACTCAGACAGTAACCATCAATAATCCTAATGATTCCGCTTTATTAGATATCGATGGTAAAACTCTAACTTATAAATATAGTTGTCTTGATAATGGAGAAGAATATGTCATTGATCAAGGAAGCGTCACATTTACTGATAACTCTAACGCGAAGGTCGAGTTTACTGACTTTATTATCTTCCCAGAAGTCGATATCTTATCTAACGAATTTGAATTTGCGATGTCATATGAGGACGAACTAAATTATCTCTCTAATTTCGTCTTACATATTAACGATGGAGAAAGTGATTTTGTTTATACATTACAACCAACGATTGATAAGCAAACATTTGTCTATGGTGAGTCTAATGATGGCACTAGTGATGGAGGCCCAACTCAAACATTAGAAGACAAAGTGTTCTCTTATTACGTAACATATACCAATCATGGAAATGAAATCACCACAGAAACTAAAACTGTAACGTTTACCGATAAAGAAAACCGTAAATCCGTCTTCAATCAACTCGTGTGGAGTAAGAAAGCTAACTTTGTTAATAGCTCTTTTGATCTCGCTTTAGACTTCCAAGATGATTTTGATAGATTTGATCAATTTAAGATTACATTGACCACTATTGTCGATGAAGATGATCCAACTGGGGCGCCTGCTGATCCAGTAGAGGCAACATTTGCTCTAGAAAAAACCACCGAAAATCAAACTGTGTCTGTATTAGATAGTGATGATGAACCTATCTTTGATTTAGCGCTAAATAAGTTTACTTATTCGTTAACATATCTTGATGTTGAAGAAAGAAAAACAGTCGAAGCGGAAACTGGTACTGTTGATTTTGAAAGTTCATTAACTAGCACAATCAATGGCATCATTTCTGATTTTGATTTATACGAAAGCGCTGGTTCAATCGATGTCTTTACCCCATTAAGAATCGACATGGATGACCAAGCACAAGTCTATAACAGTTTCAGATTATCAATTGATGATGAAGAAGGTACACAAGTGTATCTAATGAATGATAATAGATGGCAATGGGTTGATTTTGCTTTATATGTCGATAATCACGAGTCAGTTGATGAATTAGTGAACGGCACTAAAAATGTCAAGATTTATGCGAATATCTATAATCCAAAATCTGGAGAGGAAGAAGAATCTCTTGTTTATGATGAAAATGTCAACTTCACTCTTGGACAAGGCAATGTAATGAAAGGCATTAGACTTTCTCAAAATGTCATCGAAGCCGATGGAAATCTATCGGTATCTTTGATATATGTCGCTAATACGGTTACATACACTAACTTAAAATGTATCTTTGAAATTGGCGAAAAGAGATATTCATATGACTTTGAAGCACCAAGCAATGTCTTCACAGATGTCACATATATTTATCTGTCTAGTAATGAATCTTATGAAGAGATGAAGGCATTATTAAAAGAAAATCCATGTAACATCTACTTGCAATATGACGAGGTAGGAGAAACTACCGAAACTAAAGAAATTCTTTCAGCCAGTAACTACTGGTTCACCATACTTGATTAAATATAGGAGGTTTATATTTATTATGGAAAAGAAAAGAAAGATTATACTCTGGGCATTATACGGAGTACTTGTGGCCGCGACCATCATCACCTTTGTTTTCTCCAATCAAATTTATGGAGTGAATAAAGGCATCGATCCAGCTGACCCAACTGGCACCACTATTATTTGGGATCCACCAAGTTTCTTTGCCCAGTTTACGAATGATAATGCATTCTTAAACTATATGGGTGTGAATTTTATGCCTAATCTATTAAGGTCGATTCAAATCATCACTATTGCAATTGCCTTAGGCATCCTCTTACACTTCTTAGCTAAAATTACCTTTAGAACCAAAAAAGGTATTACCATTTCTAAATTAATGGTTAACTTCATCAAATGGGTTATCGCTATTGCTACTGTATTCCTAGTAATGGGAGCGTGGGGCGCTAATACCACCATGATGTTAGCTAGCGCTGGCGTCTTAACTCTTATCATAGGTCTTGGTTCACAAACTTTAGTAGCCGATATTTTAGCGGGTATCTTTATCGTCTTTGAAGGCGACTTCCAAGTCGGTGATATCGTTATCATTGATGGATGGAGAGGCGAAGTTGAGTCAATCGGAGTGAGAACCACTAGATTAATCGACGCTGGTGGCAACGTGAAAATTGTCAATAATAGCGAAATCAAAACCATTATTAACCAAACTAAAGAGTTATCCATCGCTAAATGTTATGTCGCTATTTCATATGAAGCACGTATTGAAAATGTCGAAGCTATCATCGCAGATAATATCGATAAATTAAAAGATAAGATTCCTGGTATCGTCGAAGGACCATTCTATAAAGGTGTATCTGAATTAGCAGAAAGTAGCGTTAATCTTTTATTTGTCGCTAAATGTAAAGAAAACGATATCTATCAAGTACAAAGAGACTTAAATAGAGAAATCAAAATCTTATTTGACGATAACAATATCAATATTCCATATAATCAACTCGTTGTTCATATGGCGGAAGATGACGATAAAAAAGAAACTGTCACTAAGAAAAATGAAAAGAAAGCTCAAGAATTCACTGAAGAACAAAAAGAGCTTTCTAAAGACGTCGAAATTAAAGAATCTTTATAATATAAACCTCAAAAATATATCTATAGTGTCTCATTTATTTGAGGCACTTTTTCTTTGAAAGTAAAAAAAATAGGCTCTCGCCATCGATCTATATAATCACATTTCTGTGTTGTAGTTAACCGTTGTACTGTGCAGGGAATTTCACCCTGCGACAGATACCCAAGTTAAGTTCCTTTTGGCTGGTGGTGCTTCTTGTTGGCGACACGTTTTGAATTGATTAGCGTGCCGGTGGCCAGCTTCCTCTCGTTATTAGCGTCGAGGCCTTCTTCCTTTTCGTCATGTCCGGTACTGGGTTTACTCCGTCAAACTTTAACGCGGAGACCAGTGAGTGCAAGCACTCAGGGAGGAACGTACCGATGTCTAGGGCTTTCGCGATAGACCTTTGCTAATGCAACCATTGGCCACTTTTTTTGATTCCATGGCATTCCCTCATCAATTTAACGGAACTGGTTGGCTTATTTAGTCTTAAGCTTTTTAATCCTGTCTTCGTGGAATTTCCTACTGCTTTCACATATAGGTTCTTCTCACTATCATCGCACGTTAAGTTGAGTAATGCGATTTGGGCTTTGGCGTCGGTAGTTGGCCGACGTCTATTTTCCTCTTTGATCGTGTCCGGCGGTGGATTTACGCTGTTAAGCTCTAACTCAGCGACCACTGTAGCAGGGAGGTGGGCCGTTTAGTCATTCCCGAAGGAGTGACAAGTCTCTTGCGATCACTAACTGGGTTTTTGAACTCAGAAGCCTTACTATCAACGTTGTAATCGTGGCTGATCGTCTTACTTGAGGCTGAACTCTAGTCCTTTTTCGTCTAGGATTGCCGCAAGCAACATCCTAGCTTATTCCGCACTTTGAGTTGAATTAATGCGTTCGGATTTTTGCTAAGTTATTGGCTTAGCTTAGCCTCTTCGTTCTTGTCGGGTGGTGGGATTACGCTGTAAGTTCTAATTCAGCGACCACTGTAGCAGGGAGGCGTTACCCTAGAGCCAACCGTTTTCTCTGGCTCGTGCTAGTGCAATCATTGATCTAGATTTTTTGATTTCTAGAAGCCGCGCTTCAACTTAGGCTTAATTCGGTGATTGACTTATCTAGTCTTAAGTTCTGTAGGTCGTTTCTTGGCGGAATTTCCGTTTACGGGTTCTTCCGTTATCCCCACACTTTTAGTTGAGTAATGTGGGTTAGACTTTTCTATCGCTTATTAGTTCGATAGATTCTTTCCTCTTCGTTCGTGTCCGGCGGTGGATTTACGCTGTCAAACTCTAATTCAGCGACCACTGTAATAGGGAGGTAGGCCGTTTAGCTTTTCCCGAAGGATCAGCAAGTCTTCTTTAGCCACTAACCAGGAGCTTTAATCCTGGAACCTTACAATCAACGTCGTTTTATTGGTGACTCTTTTTGAAGGCTGAGTTTCATCCCATTCACTGATTATGTCATTACTGGCTAGTCAGCTTATTCCTTGTTTTGAGTTGACCTTAGCAAGGATATGGGGTTCTGGAGTCATTAGCTTACCAGCTTCCTCTTCGATCGTGTCAGGCGATGGTCTAACGCTGTCAAACTCTAATTCAGCGACCATTCTAGGAGGGAGGAATGCCCTGTTAGCGAATTAGCTAACTGCTAGTGCGGTTATTGACTGGAACTTTTTCTTTGATTTCCAGAGACGCGTTTGTCAACTTTGTTTCGTGCGCTAACCGTCTTACCTAGTCTTGAGATATCAAATATCTATCGATATTTGTTATCTCATCCACTCGGTTTCCCGTGTGGATTAGTATAGTATGCGCTTTTTTATTTTTTTCGTCAATACATTTTTTGAATTTTTTTTAATTTTTTTTGAAAATAAAAAGTATATCTCCTAAAGGAGATATAAATTTCGAAAATATTTTTATAATTATTTATATATTATTATCTTATTATTTATACGCGCGCGAAATTATTTATTTTCTTCTTTAATTTTTGCGTATTGAATCATATATTTAACGAGTTGTTTCATCACTCTGTTTAATGATTCTTGATCTTCTGGAGTATAGTTACTAAGAACTTTTTTAGCATTAATCAAATCTATTGGCGCTTTAGTTGGAATATCGTATATAGTCTTGCAACTTCTAAATACATCAAAAAATGCAGCGGCGCTTAACTCTCTATCTCTTTGAGGAAGCGAATCAATCCACGCCATAAAGCGTTTTGAGAATGTTTTTGATAAAGGTGAAACATCTTTAGCTAAGTTAAATCCATCGAGTTTTTTAGATACTTGCCAATAATAAACATCATGTCCGCCTAATAATATACCTGTCGAATGCACTACTTTATAATTTTTATAGCCATAGAACATGGATCCAATCATATTTAAATAGGTTAAATACTTAACCATTTTATCTTTTACATATTTATAGGCAGGAAATTCTTCTAAAGGTCTTCTAAATCCTGGGCCATCAAATGAATAAGCTTTAATCAATCTACTGGCTTCATAAGTAGTTAGATGCAAGGTTGCAAAGAAAGCAATATTGCCACCTTTAGAGTGACCACCAATATAAAAATTGCAATCACGATATCTATGGATAATGTATCTAACATATTCCAAACCTTGAATCTGCCCTAGGTATGTGTCTTTTAACGCAATGACAAAATCTTCTTTCCATCCAGTCGCAGTGATATCTGTGCCACGAAATCCGATATATAAATCTCCGTTTGGTAAAACAATTGTGCAAGCATAGAACTGGTTGAATTTCTCTTCGGAGAAAATTCTTTTTATTTCTATTATTTTAAGATCGCAAAATCTTTTGCTCTCAATCATGCTAGTTAACTGGTTGCGATTAAATTTACGATCTGGAGAATCATAAAAAATCTTATCAGTTATCATTTCTGGAGTAATATCTTTAAGACATATTTCACCAGTAAAGCCTTCAATATAATCAAAAGACATCATCACTAATTGAGTGAATAAAATCGAATCAATGTCATTAAATGGTGCTTCTTCGAATGTATATTTACCAAACTTTTTAATATAGGCGTTGATATTCATATGTTTATTATGAATCACTTAAGTGATTTTGAGTAGTCAAAAACGAAAAATACCCCTTTTCGGGGTAAAAAAAAGTGGCTTTTCTAACCGATTGCCACAAACCGTCATGCTGGAGCAGGGGCGAGCCCTGCAGCAGTATCAAGTTAAGTTCCATTAGGCCGGTGGTGCTTCTTGGCGTCAACTCGTTTTGAACTGATTAGCGAGTTGCTGGCCGGCTTCCTCTCGTTATTAGCGTCGAGGCTGTCATCCTTTTTGTCGTGACCGGTACTGGATTTACTCCGTCAAACTTTAACGCGGAGACCAGTGAGTGCAAGCACTCAGGGAGGATCGTACCGATGTCTAGGGCTTTCGCTCTAGGCCTTTGCTAGGGCAACCAGTAAACTGTGGCTCTTTAATCCACAGAAGTCCATCATCAATTTCACGGACTTGGTTGGCTTATCTAGTCTTAAGTTCTGTAGGCCGTTTCTTCATAACAGATGCCAGGAGTTTGCAGCTCTGTTACTATCTCCACACGTTAAGTTGAGTAATGTGGATTAGGCTTTCTTCTATTAGCGTTAACTATTGGAAGGTTTTTCGCTATCCTCTTCGATCGTGTCCGGCGGTGGATTTACGCTGTTAAGCTCTAACTCAGCAGCCACTGTAGCAGGGAGGTGTGCCGTTTAGAAGTTCTTGCGAACCTCAAGTCCTTTGCGCTCATTGACTAGGAGATTTAATCCTAGAAGCCTTACTATCAACGTCGTAATTGTGGTTGAGCGTCTTATCAGGGCTAAACTCTTTAGGGCCTTGTCGTAAGTCGTGCCTTTAACAGCCGGCTCACTTATTTCCTGTTTTGAGTTGCTTTAGCAGGAATTGGCCGTCTCCTAGGTTATTGGCCTCGGAGAACTTGGCGGATTGCCACTTGGTTCCTCTTCGATCATGTCGGGCGGTGGACTGACGCTGTTAAGTTCTAACTCAGCTGCCACATTCTATATAGGGAGGAACTACCCAGTCTACCAACTATCTGGTAGGCATTGCTAGCGCAACCTTTATTCTGGGGGATTTGACCTCAGAAGCTGCTCAATCAACTTCGTCAGCGGAGGTTGTCTTACCTAGACTTGAGATATTAAATATCTATCGATATTTATTATCTCACCCACTTGGTTTCCCGTGTGGGTTATTATAGTATGCGCCTTTTTATTTTTTTCGTCAATACTTTTTTTAATTTTTTTCACTTTTTTTGTAAAATAAAAAATATATCTCTAGAGATATAAAATTTTAATTTTTTTGAAATCATTTTATACGCATATACACGTATATATTTTTATATTATTTATTATGAATGCGCGTGTACGTATATACGATATTTAATTCTAATAAAGATGATATTGAAGCATCAACATAGTCCATATTTTCATTAAACGGAGTTAAATCTTCCACCATTACTGTATAACATCCAGCGTCATAAGAGGATTTTAATCCATTTGGAGAATCTTCAAAGACAATCACATCTCTAGGTTTTTCATTAACTATCTCGCATGCTTTTAAATATACATCTGGAAATGGTTTGCCTCTTGCCACTTCTTTAGCGGATATCACTCCATCCACTAAATGTCTAAATCCAACTTCTTTAATGATACTTTCTGCTTTCTCAACTGCGTTCGCGGTAACTATATAGATTTTCTTATGTTCTTTAGCTAGTAAAGTTAAAAATTCCATAGCCCCAAGTTTCATCTCTATTGGATGAGTAGAAAGATATTCAGTCATTAGTTCAATTCTTTTAGCTTTAACTTTATGATAATCAAGTTTGCCATTAGAAATCTTAGTTAGATACTCTTCTCCACTTTTAGGATTGATGGATCGCATATTAAGAGCTTCTTCATCACTCATTTCATAGCCATAAAAGCTCGCTCCTTCTTTCCAGAAGCGAAAATATAGTTTTTCAGTATCGATTAAAGTACCATCAAGATCAAAAAATATCGTCTTAGTGACTTTTAATTTTTCAATAAGTTGATCAATGTTATAGCCCATAATTAGAAATTATATCTTTCCTTTTGTTTTCTGATTACACCAGTTCTAATGATTAGTTTAGCGACTATGCCAACAAAAACACCAGTGATAATCGCTGATATAGCGATGATTGGCAAATAATAGAATATATAAGCGGTTCCCAAAAAGAACATCGCTACGATTATTTGTCCAGTAACATGGAAGAGAGATCCCACCACACTGACACCGATTATGGAGAATTTTCTAACTAATAAATATAGAAGTATCATTACAAGCAATGATAAGAATGCACCAGCTAAAGACATATAAAAGCCCATCGAGAATATTGTTCCTCTCACTAAGCCAACTACAAACACTCTAAAAAGATTCACTACTACCGCTTCTAAAATTCCTAATTCATATAGGGTGATTAAAATCATGATATTAGCAAGTCCAAGTTTAACTCCAGGGATGCCAATCGAAGGAATAAAAGATTCAGCGATTGCAATAACAATCGTTGCAGCGGTCAATATCCCCATCAAAGCGATTTTATGAACACTAATCTTTTTCATCAGCCAATCACCACATCGCCATTTCCACTACCTTCAATCACAATATATACCGCGTTATAAGCACAGATAATCGGATGATTAGTTTCACTAACATATCCCATATGTACACAATCTTGATGAGGACAATTAGATTCCACGACCGCAATCGCTCCATCATGAGTGTGAATATGAACTTTTCCTTTTAAACCATCGATGTAGTAGTCTTTATCTTCTTTTTTAGATAAGTCGATAACTTCTACTACTTCGTTTTGGACATATACTTTTGCTACCGCATTACTTTCAACTTTTTTAAGAGATAAAACCACGATTAAAGAAATGGACGCTACAAGTAGCAAGCCAAGAATTAAAAACAAGTCATTTCTTAATTTCTTCCTATCCATTAGTAATGTAAGATTTCTATCCCTTCTGACTTATAAATCACATTTTTATCTTTGATAACAATCACTTTGACATTATCTTTTTGTTCTGAATCTTTAATTTCATCAACTGTCGCCATCATCATTGAGGTTGATAGGACGTCACCGATATATCCTTTATCTGATAAAACGATAACTGCATCATAGTTATTAACTACACTACCGGTAACTGGATTAACGATGTGTGAACATGTGACATCTCCAATTCTAACCCCCTGTCTAGATGTACCAGAAGTCGAAACAAATCCGTTCTTAACTTTGATATAAGAATTATCTAAATCATTGATTGTGACATTAAAATAGCCGGACTCTGTTTGTTTTTCGCCTAATAATATGCTTGAACTACCTGAATCAATAATGTAACTTTTTCTTTCTTTTTCAGTTAAATATTCTTTAATCACATCAAGGGTATAGCCTTTAACAATTCCACCTAAGTCAATCTCAGCTTGTCCTACTTTTAATACTTTATTTTCCTCACCGAAAGTTAAGGCTGAGTTTTGCATCTTGATGATTTCGTTTTCAACTATCTCTTCATCTAATATCTTTTTCTCGGCTAAAGAATCTTTCCATAGTTTTGATAAAGAGCCTAATCGATAATCAAAATAGTTACCACCTAAGCCACTTATATTTGGTTCGGAAGCAACATGCAATAAATCATATAATTTACTATCAACTTCTATCACTTCGGTTGCTTTATTTAACTGATATAAATTATTAGTTGTTCCTCGAGCAGAATAGTTATCAGAAATCTTATCATAATACTTTAAGATATTTTTAATATCTTCAAATTCTGTATCATTACCATCGAATAGCTTAATATTAGTCCAACAGTTAAAACAAAAAACCCTGTCCCCACTAACTTTAGCGGAACAAGATGTTAATGCGATGAAAAGTAAAGGTATAATCGGTTTAAATTTCATATCATAGATGGACATTAACTTTGCTACCATCTTGGTTTGGATGTTGTTCCAAATATTCCATGATTGGTTTAAAGTTGGCATCTTCTTTTCCTGGCTTACACTTTCTTAAATTCTGTTCTTTACCAGTAACAATGGCTTCCGCTAAGTCGTGGCAACCAGCAAATCCACAACTACCACAGTTATAGTTAGGAAGTCTCTTGGCAACTTCTTCAATTCTTTCATCTTCTTGCACATGTAAAATTTTAGCGGCAATCGCTAAACCTAGGCCTAGTAAGATTCCAAGCCCTAATAGGATAAGTACAGCCCATAAAATTTCCATATTTATTCCTCTGCGTCTTTCTTTTTATAAAATTGACATTCTGTGTGACCACAAGAAGAGCAATTTTCTTCACTGATTTTGATATCTTCACATCCCTTTGGGACTGGTGTCCTTCTATAAAGGATGAAAGAGATGATAAATATTGCTAATAAAGCAACAATAACAATAACACCAATCGCTATATAAGCACCTTGACTCATAATTTAATACCTGAGAATAATCCTTGTAAGCCCATTAAAGCAATAGCCATAATCGCGGCAGTGACAAGGGCAATTGGTAATCCTTTAAATGCTTTAGGGGTATTAGCACTATCGAGTCTGGTTCTAATACAGCTAAATGTTACGATGATGAGTAGGAAACCAATTGATGTTCCTAAACCGTTAGCAAGAGAATCTAAGAATGATAATCCTTGATCGGTATTACCTTGTGCCACGCCTAAAACTGCACAGTTTGTGGTGATCAAAGGTAAATAGATACCTAAAGATTTATATAAGGATGGGGAATATTTCTTAATGAAGAGTCCGACAAGTTGGACTAAGGAAGCGATAACTAAGATATAGACCACTGTATCTAAGAAAGCGATGCCAGCAGGAACTAAGACATAGTTATATAAAGGCCAACAAATCACAGTGGCAAGTAAGATAACAAACACAACGGCAATGCCCATGCCTAAAGATGATTTGACTTTCTTAGATACGCCTAAGAATGGACAAATACCATAGAATCTTGATAAGACGACGTTATCAATGAGCATGCTTGATATGATAGCGAGAATAAAGGAAATAAAGATTTGCATTATTTAGTTTCTCCTTCCGCTACTTGCTTAGCTTTTTCTTGTTCAGCCTTGAGCTTTGCTTCTTGTTGTTTTTTTATCTTTGCTTGTCTTTCTAAGTTGGTTTTGAGCTCGTTTTTGCGATTATTGATAAAAGCGATGACCGCTAAAATGATAGCGAAAACGATAAAGGCGCCAGCAGGATTTTGGAATAAGGAAATCTCATATCCAACTGGAATGATTTGTAATTTAAAGGCTGGAATAAAGGTAAAGATTTTGCCAAATGAGAAGGCGCCAGTACCGATTAATTCTCTGAAGAAGGCCATTAAGATGATAGCCAAGGTATAGCCAACACCCATGCCTAAAGCATCGATAAAGGAATCGAATACTGTGTTCTTACTAGCGTAGGCTTCTGCTCTACCTAAAACGATACAGTTAACAACGATAAGGGAGATAAAGACTCCTAAAGTTGAATATAATTCTGGAAGGAATGCACTAGTCATCATTTTAACAATAGTGACGAATGTCGCAATAATCACGATATAAGCCGGGGTTCTAATTTCTTCTGAGATAAGTTTTCTTAATAACGAAACTAAAACACTAGAGCAAATTAAGACAACAGTGAATAATAGACCCATGCCTAAAGCAGCTTCCACTGTTTTAGTGGTAGCTAAAGCAGGACATGTACCCAAAATTGACACGAATAATGGGTTTTCAACAACGATGCCCTTTAAGAAATTCTTTTTTGTGAATCCTTTTTCTTTTGCCATCTTAATCCTTCCACATCTCATTTATAACTTGGCTTGCTTCATTGACCATATCTCTAACTAATTTCGCGCCATAAGTTGCTCCACAAGAGACATCTTCTAGTTCTCTCTTTCCTTCATTTAAAGGATTAATATAGTTATCAACTAAAGTTGAAGCATAAGTTTGTTCATTAACGACGATTGATAAACCTTCAAAATCTTTACTGGCCTCACCAAAGCCAACAATTAAAGAAATTTTGCCATACATATTGGAGCCGCTTGTTCTAAAGGCATAGCCTAATAATTGGTCTCCATCACCATGGACAGTATAAACATATTTCACATACTTGTAATCGCTATCCACGGGGGCTTCATCGGCGATTTTCGAATCATTTCCAAAAATAGAATTGATCCCAGACGTGATTTTGTTTTGTTCGTTCTGTGCGATTTTATCTCTTGTAACCATATTGGTCACGCCGATAAGAGCAGCACTACACGCAGCAATCGCACCTAATGTTATAGAGGTAATAATATAATGCTTTTTATCAGCCATTATAGACACCTCCATAGAATATTGCTAAGAATGTTACTAAGCTAGGAATTACGATTAATAATCCCATGCCTAAGAACTTCTTCCATGTATAACGTGGATTACTCCATTCATAGTGATCTAAGACAACTGCAACCATGTTGGCAATTAAGATAGAGAAGCCAACACCTTCTGGTAAAGCAGCAAATAAGCGAATAAACACAGTAGCGACAGCGGCTACCATGCCATATATGATACGTGAAGGAGAATTAATTGGGCTGGTAACTGGGTCAGTCAACATAAATGTTGCCCCAAATAAAACACCACCACTTAATAAGTGATAAGCTAAGAAATGAAATGGATTAACATCACTATTTAATCCATAGACTGATAAACCTGCTACTAAGGTTAGAAGGATAAAGGTTCCTAAGTAGGAAACAACAATTCTAAAGTCAGCGCTTCTTCTAATAAGTAAATATACTAAACCAATTAAAATTGTAATCTTATATACTTCACCTAATGCTCCAGGGATACGGCCTAAGAACATATCTAATAAGGAATAATTATTAATACTAGCAAGTTCTCCACCATTAACCCATCCTAAAGGTGTGGCACCAGCAGCGACATCTGGAACTGTATAATACCAAGTTGAAACAAATAGATTATATTGCGAGCCAAAGCAGAGTTTTGCAAACACCATGCCAACTGCGGCTGGGTTAAAAATATTGCTTCCTAAACCACCAAAGACGAGTTTACCAAAGATGATGCCAAATAAAGCACCCATGATAACCGCGTAGATAGGCGCTCCAGCAGGCATAATTAAAGTAAAGATAATCGCGCTAATAGCAGGAGCTAGGAAATGGTTTGGAGTGATCTTGCCTTTATAAGCGTAGAGGAACCTTTCTTTGAAAGAATGCTTCTGCCCATCTTTCGGCATCATGTTTCTGAGGCCTACGTAAACAAGTTCAGAACCAATCATGATGAAAACGGAAAGTAAATAAGTGATTAAGGTATTAAGTGGATAGACGACAAAAGAGAATACTAAAGTAGGCGCAAGGGCGATTAAAACATCAGCCATCATGCGAGTGACTGTCGCTTTTCTACGTAAGTGAGGCGCATTTTCTTTAATAATCGTCATAACTTCGCAATCATCTTTGCCTTTCTAATATAGTCTGTAACTTGGATCTTTGAAGTACATGAATAAGCACATAATCCACATTCAATACATTTCAAAGGATTGAGTTTTTTAATTCTTTCTTTATCTAATGTTTTAACTGCGTTCATAATTTGCACTGGTTCAAGATGAACTGGGCAAGATAAAACACAGCTACCACATCTAACGCATGGTTCTTCGACATAGTCCATCTTATCTAAAACAATGATAGAGGTAACGGTTTTACTAACGATGATATCATCATTTGGAACAGAAGCGCCCATCATAGGTCCGCCTAAAATAAAGACTTTGTCTTTTTCTGGATTTTTATATCCACCACAAAGTGGGAGAAGTTCTTTAATTGAAGTTCCCACTCTTACTCTAAAGTTCTTTGGGAATTTGATGCCATCACCAGTGATGGTAATAAATCTTTTGATGACTGGCATGTTATATTTGACAGCCTTATAGATACCAACCATGGTTGAAACATTGAAGTTCATAATGCCTTGATTAGAAGGAAGCTCACCAGTATTTAGTTGAATGCCTTCTGCGTTTTTGATCATTTCTACTTCCCAACCTTGTGGGTAATAGTTACCAACTAAGCAAAGTTCAATGCCAGAGCCTTCATATTCTTTAATGACTTGGCGATAAACTGTCTCTATATCTTTATATTTAGATTTAATACAAATCTTAGCGTGCTTACAGTTAAAGGCTTGCATGACATATTTAAGGCCATCCATCACACGGTATGGGAACTCAAGCATCAATCTATGGTCAGCGGTAATATATGGTTCGCACTCAATACCATTAACCAAAATCATATGGATTGGTTTATCGGTCTGGAACTTAACATAAGTTGGGAAAGACGAACCACCAAGACCCACTAAAGCACAGTTTTTGATGATTTCAGTGATTTCTTCTTTAGTTAACTTAGCGATTTCATCAGGAGTTCTAGTCTTAACTTCTGGGTCAAAGGTATCCTTGAAGTCATTTTCAATCTTGATAAAGTCAGTTAATTTACCATTTCTATGATAATGCTTTTCAATACCAACAAATGTGCCTGAGCAAGTCGCATGAATTGGTTGTTCAAAGAAAGGGCCAATTCTTTTACCCACCATTTGGCAACAGTTAACATGCTCTCCTTCTTTGATATAGATTTCATATTTAGTGCATCTAGCGTTAGTCAAAGGCAAATATAAAAACTTTGGATCCACATACCTAATCGCAGGTAAAGAACCAGTTAAGTTTTTTGTATCACTAATGTGTCTTGTCTTTGCAATCATAAAAACGAATATCAGTTATAAGAATAAAATTCTTAAGCGTAGATATCATATCACATAACTAATTTTTAAAAAAGTTAATATGATTATATAAGAAAAAAATACCATAAATGGTATTTTATAATTCTATTTCGTTTATGTGGCAAATGAATTCTTTCTCATCTTCTAACGCAATAGAAGTCATGTAATCATTATATAAGAAGCTCTTCGTGCGATAGAGATGACTTTTATATTCCTTCGCTCCATCGAAAGGTAAGGAAGGAATAAGTGGTATCTTTCCCGCTACACCTTCGCCATCCGCTTTGGTAATAGCTTCCTTTAATGTCCAGATTCTAAAGAAATCTTCATCGTTATGGATCAAATCAAACTCTTCATCACTAGTTATAAATCTCCAAAGGTCTTCTTTCGAAGGCCTGATAAGTTCAATGTCCACTCCAACGCAATATTTCTTTGATATAGCAAGGCATACCATTCCTTTGGAATGAGAGATATTGAAATATACTTTATCTGATAAAGGTTTGCCACGTTCATTTATATAGATGTCATCACCCACAAATCTATTTTTTAGATAGCAGGAGACAAGTTTTTCTTTTTGATCTATTTCTTGTTTAGATCTCATGCTTTTTGCGATATCTTCATCACTCAATAAATCTAAAGATTTAAGGTAACTAAGTCCATATTTTCTTGCATCCACAAAACATAATTCAACAATTCTATCATTTTTTATTTCGTAATAGACACAGCGATGATTTTGTCCCTTCCACTTAATATATTCTTCTTTTTCAAAAGGAGTCATGCCACATTTTTGCATTACTCTTCCACTAGAAGGATTACATTCAAAATGGGCGGCTATCACTCTTTCAAAGCCGGTCTCAAATAAAACTTCGATCGCCGCTTTTAAGGCTTCGCTAGCGAAACCCTTATTCCAATATTTTGAAGAAATGAAATATCCTAGTTCAATCGTATCGCCATCAATATCGACATCATTTAAAAAGCCAATCACTAAATCATCAAGATATATTCCATAGATAAAGCGATTTTCTGCTCCTGATGCTTTCTTAAGTCTAAAGAAAAACTCTATTGCTTTTTCTTCGCTTTCAAAATCAGGAATCATGTACGTCTTATTGATATTAGTGTCTAAAAGCATCGAGACAAATTGATCTACGTCTTTATCTTCGAGTGATTTAAGCACTAATCTTTGAGTTACGATTTGTTTCTTAATCTTCTGCATACTAACATATGATAACACTTTTTCTTACAAGAAACTCAAATATAGTCTATGATTTTATAGCGACTTAGGGAGAAAATATATAATTAAAGTCGCATGCGATGAATGTCCACTAGGTGGATATGAGGTGACAAATAGATGCTGTGGCTGTATCGCCCATAGATGTGCATCTGCTTGTCGAAAAGACGCTATATATTTTGATGAAGGAACACACTCTGCAGTTATCGATAAAGAAAAATGTTTCAACTGTGGTATGTGCGCCAAAGCGTGTCAATATAACGCAATTCAAAACTATCAAAGACCATGTGAACAAGCATGTAAAGGTGACATACCCACCACTTAAAGAAGTGGGGGCTTCTCGTTCGATGACTCTACTGAGCCAAGAGATAAAAGTGAAGTCGATCAGTATGGTCATGAGGCAAGTAGCCAAACCATCACTGATGCTTTAAACAAATTAGAGAACAAATAACAAAGTTGACTAATTGTCTAGTCACTTTTTATTATCTGCCTCAACATATTCGTTATATATACGCCATTTTTGATAATTTTATTATTATCAAATCTCATTTTATAGTAAGATAATATTTATGGAAGAATTGAACAACATATATTTCTATAATTCCGAAATCGGAGAATATAAAGTCTGCTCTGATGAAAAAACGGTAAACCCTAATCGTTTTCATAGTGATGAAGAGCTCATATATTCTAAAGATGAAAAAAGTAATGAGATATACGCTGATCAATCTATTTATAAAAATAGCGAGACCGCAAGGATAACAAGATTTAAAAAAGGCAAGTCCACTGCAAAAATCACAACATTAGCAGCTGCTTTAGTAGCGTCATCCCTAGGTATTGTTACTGTATTAAATCCTTTGTTGATCAAACCAAAAGTTTCTAACGGCAAATATAGTGTCGTTAATGGTGTACTTAATTATAGTTTCAAACTTTCAAAGATGAGTAATTATACATGTGCACTTCTATTATATTGTGATGAACAAGAAGTTTATAATCTCGATCTTCCGCAAAGCAAAACATATACTGGCGAAATTATGCTAGCGCAGTATGGAACTTATAGGCTCGAATTATATAGCGCTAATAAAATCGACTATATTAAGAGAGATACCTTATATACATTTGCACATCTAAGTTAAAGGAGACAAATCATTATGGGCAAAAACAGAGAAAGAGCAAAGACTTGGTGGAGTTCAAACACCAAAAATCAAAAAATTTGGTTTATCATTTCCGCAATCATTACCGGATTTTTCCTATTAATTGCTCTCCTATTTATTTCCGCTAGAGAAATAGGAGCAACCGAAATCAGTGATGATATATTTGGAGAAGGAGTAAGTGGCTGGCATTGGCTTGCTTCATCTTTGGGCGGAATTGGCCTTAAGATTTTAGGAACCATTTCCATTGCCTGTATTGGTGTTATCATCTCGTTCTTATTAAACTTCTTAATCGGCATTTTCACTTGGAAAGGAAAAAGAAGCAAAACTATTGGTTCTTTAATTAAATCTTTAATTAAATACATTATTGTTATCGTATCTATTGGCTTTATCTTATCCGCATGGGGAGTCGATGTTGCCTCTATTATTGCTGGATTAGGAATCGTTACTCTTATCATTGGTCTAGGATGTCAGTCCCTTATTTCCGATATCGTTTCAGGTTTATTCGTGGTCTTCGATGACTTCTTTGATGTTGGTGATATCGTTGTTATCGATGGTTTCAGAGGCACAATTTCTGAAATCGGATTAAGATCCACTAAGTTAACAGATTGGGCAGGAAATATTAAGGCAATTAATAACTCACAAATCACCACTGTTACAAACTTATCAAGATTAGCTACATCTATTGCTATTACTTTCTATGTAGATAGAGAAGAAGACATT
>JAILBR010000005.1 GCA_024680795.1 Bacilli bacterium
ATTAAATATAAATATGAGGCATGGGCTTCATCTTTAGGAGTGGATGCATATGAATAATAACGAAGAATATAAGGAAGATAAGAAAGATAGAAGAAAGATAGTATTAAGAATCTTATCTTACGTTATCTTAATCCTTATCATCATTGCCCTATTCATCTTATCTACCTTATTTAAGATTAGAGATAATGGGGATACCACTGACTTTAAGAGTAGAAACAATACATTATTAGAAATCGCTAATAAGACGGGTGAATTAGAGGATGATGAAGAGGTAAAAGAATTAATATCTTTACATTACGAAGATGATAAGTTCTACTACTGTGCATTCAATGATACTTATGCTTACTCAGTAGAGGTGAAATTATCATTAGAAGATAAGAATGTGAAGAATGCATATCTATATGTCACTGATAGAACATATTTAGATTTAGAAGTGAGTATGAAGAAACTCACTATTGAAGAGAAGAATATAGATGATGAGAACTATCAAAGATATATCTTAGGTAAGTTCACCACTACCTCAAGAGTGTATTCATCATATATAGATAAAGATAGTAACAATATTTATTACATTCATAATGCATTACTATCTGATATCACCACCGGTAGTAGTCAAATACATGAATTAAAGAAGAGTGACTTCTTATACGGTGCCTATATAGATATTCTTAAATAGTTATTAGCTTTATTTAGATAATAAAAGTACCCATCGTCTAGGGTACTTTTTTCATTTAATTATTGATGTCTTCTCTTTTTATTGATGATGAGACCACTAATAAGATAACAATACTAGCGTTATTTTAAAAAGAAGAAAAGTGACCAATGATGGCCACTAGTTTTTAACAACAAATTTATCTAGATATTCTTCAAGTTCTTCAATTGAATTGAAATCAGGTTTATGAATGAGGAATGTTGTTGGAGAAATATAGATTATTCCATCTGGACCAAACGCCCATGCAAAATGGAAAGATGCGGCTTTTTCAAACACACCATTGTCTTTGATTTTGTAATCAATGCAAAGCTGTTTGACTCTTTCTAATTCACCATCTTTAGTTTTAAGTAAATAAACCTTATCAAATCTTGAATCCATAATTTAAGCAATTACATTATATTATGTTTTTTCTATATACATTATCGGATATCGAGATAACAAAATTTTATTTATACATAAATACCTTCGGGTTTAATCACTAAAAGAAAAAGGCTCATCGACACTGACCGCATCGATGACCCCAAAAGCAATTATAATATACCGCGGTCTTTAAGAGGTGTCAACAAAACACCTCGGGGTTTGCCTCCGCCCCTCCGAAACTAGCGTATTTCTCGCTTCGATTTAATAATTGGTCTTAATTCACCTTGGTAATAATCAACACCATCGAAATAGATGTTAAAACCATTCTTTGATAACACTCTGATACTCGCTTTATTATCTTTTAATGCGACACCATATATTTCTTTAATATCAGTGTTTTCTTTTAGATATTGAAGGAATAAGGATACCGCTTTTGAGGCATATCCGTTATTACAATATTCAATAGCGATATGATAGCCAATTTCCCATCCTTCTTCTATTTGGACTAATTGGACATAGCCAATATTCTTATTATCCTTATTTCTAATAATCGCGTACACGTAAGGACCATCTATAGAGTTATAACACTCTATTAATTGATCCACTACTTCTTTAGCGATATCGAGGGTTTCAAATACTTCATCAGGAACAAATCTACGATTATTCTCATCAAGAGAGTTGATATGTATATCGTAATACATACTCGTATCTAATTTGATAATAGATAATGTTTCATCTTGGATTAATAAGTTGTTAGTTTTCATATGTTTTATTCGGTGAAGCCACCATATCTTTCAATTAAGTAGGCGAGATATTCTTCTGTTAAGATACCTTTTCCTAACGCTACTTTGAGGTATTGACCAGCATAGGCTTCAAACATGATTTCAGTAACACCTAAAGGCGCTAAATCATCAATTGTGAATAATCCATATGTTTCGATGTCTTGTGCCATCTTTTCTTGATCGTATTGTAAATTATCAGCGTATTCAAAAATATTGAATAAACCAGTAATACCACCTGGCATAGATAACATACCTTCCACGAAGTAATCTAAGTGATAGAAGGATGTTGGTGAGTAACATTCTGTATATTCTTCCTTAATAGAAGCATTAACAAGTGTTGCGGTACTACCGTCTTCACAGTAGAACCTATGGCCAACAAAGCTTAAATAGTTCTCTTCGGTAATATATTCATATCTCATCGTATCTAAATCGAAGAATCCATGTTCATCAATGACGCCGATAGATTTTCCATTCGAGAAGTCGAGATAAATAACATTACAAAGCGTTGCACTTTCATAGTCATTGAATGTAATAGGCGCTACATCTATTTGACCAGTTTCATGGTTAAATACACGTACTAATTCTCCAGCAACAATATCTTTAACTTGTTTTTGTGTACCATCCGCCATAGTAATCAAAGAGGTTGGTAATAAGCAAGAACCTCCAGACTTTGCTTTAGTTCTAGTAAATGTAATAGTTTTAGTAAAAGGAGTTCCTGCAGTGTTTTTAACAGTTACAGTTACATTAACAGTAGCATCACTGCTGCCACTATTTGCAGTTGTTTTAAAGGTTACTGTTTGACCAGTGGCAGTACTCGTTCCACTAGTATTTCCAAAGTATCCATTAGTTCCATCGGATGAAGACCAATGATAGCCATATGAAGTGTCAAAATCAGTTGGGGAAGATGGGGTTATGCTAGCGGTTAAAGTGTATGTAGCAGGGGCGTTTGCGCCTGAAGAAGTGCCGTTATTTGAGGTAAAAGTCACGCTTTCAAGGTTTGCACTTAAAACAATATCCCACCTATCGCCTAGACTAGATGAATTTGTTGTCCCTGTTGGCAAATCACCAGCATCTTTATCACCAGTGGCAGTACTCACTGGTCCTGTTAAAGAAGTTTCTCCACAACTATAATAAACTGCTCCAGTGATGACCCACATGTAAGTTGTAGTGGCTGACGATGACACTTCATACATAGTTTCCTTCCTAGTTGAGCAAGTAATACTGCCGTTGGCACTTTGTGTATCAACATAACCAGCTAAAACTGTTGAGTTTAATGTTCCATTAACAACAAGAACACCATCAACATTGGTTTTTTCATAATCAACAACTCCAGCTGCGCCTTTTAAATCTGATGCAGTATTCTTACTATATACAACAATGCCAGAAGATGTGACAGAAACGTTTTCATTAATAAGGACAGATGCTCCTGG
>JAILBR010000014.1 GCA_024680795.1 Bacilli bacterium
AGCTAGAATAGTATAGTTACAAATCCACAGCATATGAGTGAATTATATCATTGCTGTGAAATGAATAACTCACATGGTTCCCAAAGAAAGGAATTATAGATGAAGATCAATCAATTCTTTGGTCGAATTCTATAATACAAGGAAATCAATATGTACGAAAGATTATTAAAACTCATTCAAGAAAATCTCCCTGATAGCGATTTAAGTAACGCTAACGAGAATTCCAAGTTAATGGCGGATCTCGGTTTAGATTCTGTTGGACTTATGATGTTATCTATGTCCATCGAAGACGAATTCGGTGTTACATTTGACGAACCAGTTTATTTCGAAACTGTTGGTGACGTCTTAAGATGGCTCGAAACACACGCTAAAAAATAGTTTTTAAAGGAACTAGTTATATGTATACATTATTTTTTGATAGTGATAGCGATATCACACCTATTGAATTAGAAAGATATGGAGCTAAACTCATCTCTATGCCATATGTTGTGGACGGAGAAGAAGTATACCCTTATGTCAGTTTTAGACAATTTAAAGATAAAGAATTCTATGAAATGTTAAGAAAAGGGGTTTTGCCAACCACTTGTGCTTTATCTTCTGAAGACTATCGTGCCTATTTTGAACCTGAACTCGAAAAAGGCAACGACATTTTATATGTTCATTTTTCTAGAGCAATGTCCGCTAGCTTCCAAGCCGCAGATGCTTGTATTGCTGAACTTTTAAAGAAATATCCTGGTAGAAGAATTGAACTTATCGATACCAAAGGTATCACCATTGTCAGTTATAACATCGCTACTTTAATCGGTGAACTTTATAAAGATGGCAAATCCATCGATGAAATCAAGGCATGGGCTGATGTCAATGTTGATAAGACTGCAGTCTATTTCTACGCTGATAACCTAAAGTTCTTTGCTAAAAGTGGCCGTGTCACTGGCTTTAAAGCCTTTATGGGTGGCATGATTGGGGTTAAACCTATTATTTATATGTCCGCTGAAGGAAAGATGGTTTCTATCGGTAGTGCCATCGGTAGAAGAAAGGCTTTAGATAAAGTCATGAGCTATGTCATCGAATTACAAGAAGATATTAATAAATATCAAGTTATTATTGGACACTGCGATGCCTTACCACTTGTCGAAGAATTAAAAGGCTTATTAATTGCTCAATTTGGTAATGATTTAGATATCAAAGTCATTCCTGTAAATCCAACCGCTGGTAGCCACTGCGGCCCTGATACAGTTGGTGTTTCTTTCCACGCTAAACATCGTTAATTGTTATGAAAAAGGAAAGAAATTTGCAAGAAGAATTAGCAAAGCGTAAATATAAAACTCCTAATCCATTCTTGTACTTTATTTACTACATTGTTGGTAGAACTCACCTTTTAGGTGCGAAATATCATCCACATTTAGAAGTAATCGATAAACTTCCAAAAAAGGGAGCGTGTTTTGTGATATGGAATCATCAATCTAGAAGAGACCATACTTTTGTCACAACTGCATGCTGGCCAAGAAGATTATCAATTGTGTGTGAATATAACTCCTTTTTTAGAAGCCACTTACATTGGGCTTTTAAGATGAATCGTATTCTTCCTAAAAAAGTTTTCGCTAACGATATGGCGGGAGTTCGTGCCATTAGAGACATCATTAAACAAGGTGGAGTAGTGGCGTTTTCTCCAGAAGGAACTAGTTCTATCTTTGGCGATAATCAACCAATCGTTCCTGGAACTGGTAGATTCTTGCAAGCTTTTAATGTGCCAATCTATTCGATGTCTTTGCAAGGTAGTTATTTAACAAATAACAAGATTTGTAGTGATGACCGTATCGGTGAAGTATATGGTCAACTTAAGCTTCTATTCTCTGCTGAAGATTTAAAAAAGATGAAGCCAGAAGAAATCGAAGATAAAATCAATGAAGACTTCCATCATGATGACTATGCTTGGAATAAGATTCATCACATCAAATATAACTCTAAAGGCACAATTTGCACTAACTTACATGATATGCTTTATAAATGTCCAAAATGTGGGGCAGAATTTGAGATGGTTGCCGAGAAAGATTACATAAAATGTAATCACTGTGGCAATATGGCGACGATGGATGACTATTACGATTTCCATCCAACTGAAGGTTCTAAAATCATCGACACTCCAAGTGAATGGGCACATTGGGAAAGACAACAAATCATTGATGAGATTAGAAAAGATCCAAATTATTCATTCTCCATCAATGTCAAATTAGGTTATCTTCCTAAAGACCATTATGTCGATAAGAGTGTAACTACCGAAATATGTGGTGAAGGTGTATATACCATCGACCATAAAGGTGTTCATTTTAAAGGAACTAGACATGGTGAACCTTGGTCATTCGATATGGACTATAAGGCAATTATGACTTACCCAATGACAGTGGATCTCACAATCTTCTCCTTATACGTCAACGACGAGTATTACGATTTCTATCCTGAATATCGTTGTGTTGGTAAGGTGTTGATGCTTACCGAAGAGATGCATCGACTTCACGTCAATAAATGGAAAAACTTCCCATGGTTTGATGATATGTATAAGGGTTTGCCACTCGGAATTGACCTCGAAGAAAAGAAATAGCACGAAAGTGCTTTTTTCTTTGATATAGAGGGGGTTCATCGGTGAATTTGAATTGAATATTTCGTTCACCAGGTAATCTAACATTTGCTTTATATTATTAAACATAAGATTTATTTTTTATGAGGCCCATCAGAATGTTCACATTAACTACTTTGATTTCTGCATTATTTTTATCTATCGGAGTTGTTTCTAATGCTCCAAAAACAAACAATAATCAACATGACGATAATATTGAAAGTCCAAGTATGTGTACCGACCCATCAGAAAGCGATATT
>JAILBR010000015.1 GCA_024680795.1 Bacilli bacterium
CAACTTATGAAACAGAACAAAATCCAGTCGTAGTTTCTTATGAAGCTAGCCCAGATCATTTAGTGGTCAAATTAGAAGTTACCGCTCCTACAAAGTTAACTTATGAAATTAACGAAGTCTTAGACTTAACTGGTATGGTTGTTAAAACCACTGATAACTATGCTGAAGTAGCAACAATCACTGAAGGATATACAGTTTCTGATGTTGATATGTCCACTAAAGGCACAAAAGAAGTGACAATCACTCATACCGCTAGTGGATTAACACAAAAGTTCAACGTTACAGTTAACGATACACTTGGTGATACTAAGGTTGCTGCTAAAGCTGAATTAGATGCGTATAAAGAAGCAGATTATTCTGCAACTAACTGGGCAACAGTTCAAGGTTATGTCTCAGCAGGTAAAACTGCAATTGATGAACAAACCACAGTCGAACTAGTTAATAGCAAATTAGCGGAAGTTAAAGCCCAAATCGCTGGTGTTAAGACAAAAGCTCAAGAAGAACTTGATGCTTATAAAGAATTAGCAAAAGAAGACTTAAGAGATTTCTGCGATGATGAAAATGAAGAATATTATTCCACTGAAAACTGGGCTTTAATCCAAGGCTATATCACCGATGGTTTAGCGGCAATTGACGCTGCTAATAGTGAAGATGAAGTTGATAACATTTTAAATCAACAAGAAGCAGCCATCTTGGCAGTTCCAACCAAAGCCGCTGAAGATTTAGCAGCCGCTAAAGCCACAGCAAAAGCTGAATTAGAAGCACACGCTGCTGCTAAAAACGAAGCAGACTATTCTGAAACATATTGGTTATTATTACAATCTTACGTCACACATGGTAAAGAAAATATCGATGAAGCAGATGATATTGATACTGTTAATACCATATTAGCCAACATGAAAGACAATATCGATTCTGTTCCAACAAAAGCTCAAGAAGCAGAACAAGCACTTAATGCTGCTAAACTTGCTGCTAAGAATACAATGGATGCAGAAGTTGCTAAGTTAAACGAAGCAGATTATAGCCAAACTAATTGGGAATCAATCCAAACTGTGTTATCTGGCGCTAAACAAACGGTTGATGCTTGCACAAATACATCTGACATTGATACAGTAGTTAACTCATTTAAAACAACTATTGCCGGCGTTAAAACTAAAGCACAAGAATTAGATGAAGCAAAATCAAACGCTAAAGCAGAAATCGATGCTTATATCGCAAATAAAGAAGCAGATTATAGTGAAGCTAATTGGACAACAATCACTGGCTTAGCTACATCTAAAAAGAACGCTATTGATGAAGCAACAACTGTTGAAGCAGTCAACACTCTTGTAAGCGAATTCAAGTCTGGCGTTGATGCTATTAAAACCAAAGCACAAGAAGCCGCTGATGCATTAGCCCAAGCTAAAGAAGCAGCAAGAACAGAACTCAATAACTACGCTACCGCTAAAGGTCAATCCAATTATAGCGAAGCAAAATGGACTGAATTACAAGGTTATTTAGCTCAAGGTTTAGAATCTCTTGATTCCGACAGATGCGATTCAACTGAAAAGATCGATAGAATCGTTAGCGCTGCAAAGAGTTTAATGGATTCTGTTAAGACAAAACCAGTTGAAGAACTTGATAATGCAAAATCAACCGCTCTTGACGCTTTATCAAATTACTATAACGATAAAGATGGCTCTAAATATACTCAAGAAAACATTGATAAGATGGTCGCTGCTTATGATGCAGGTAGAAATGCAATTGAAGCTGCAACAAGTGTAGAAGCAGTTAATACCGCTCTCACAAACGCTAAAGCTGCTATCGATGCTATTCCACAAAATCAACCTTCAAGTGGTGGAAGTGCTAAGAGCTGTGGTGGTTCTATTGCTGCAACAAGTATTCTCTTATCAACTCTCGCTTTAGCGGGTGTAGGATTATTGGTCTTTAAGAAAAGAAAAGAAGATTAATCTATAATCCCTATTATATAAATATATAAGAGTGGGTTTCAGCTCACTCTTTTATAATGGCGTTAGAAGAATGTGTTTCTTTCAGCATTTCAAAAATGGGGTTGTCTTCTGCTTTCATTGATATGCAGTTAAATTGTAGTAAAATGTAGTTAAAAGTTATAACTGGAGGCTTATTATATGAATAAAAAAGTAGCGATATTATATGCAGATGGCTTTGAAGACACTGAAGCTTTAGCAACTAGAGATATTTTAGTAAGATGCGGAATCGAAGTTATTGATTTACGTATTGAATCAAATGATGATCCAGATTTTGTTAGGGCAAGTCATGGCATCTTCTTAGCAGGATTTGATTTAGCGAGTAATCATAGTCCAGAAGAATTTGACGCGGTTATCCTTCCTGGAGGTGGACTCGGCACTCAAAATCTTTTAAAGAGCAAGGAAGTAGAAAGATTTTTAGCAGGCGCCAATAAAAAAGGTATTTTGATGTGTGCGATATGCGCTGCTCCAATGGTGTTAGGCAAATATGGCTATCTCCATAATAAGAGATTTACATGTTTTAAAGGATGTAATGAAGGAGTGGATGGTATCTTTACCGCTAAAGAAGTAGAAGTAGATGGCAATATTATTACTGGCAGAGCGATGCTTTATAGTGTGAAGTTTGGTCTAGAAATCGCTAAACATCTCGTTGGTGAAGAAGTCGCTAATAAAGTCGCGGGCCAAATAACTGGCATTTAACATGCAAGATCGAAGAAGTTTATTAATTGATATTTTTTCTGACACATTATCTTTTTTTGAAGAAGTTGATTCTTTGAAGAAAGATATTTCATATACGATAAAAAATACGAAGTTTTATCCTAGCGACAAATACTTTGATTTAAGCGAAAATCAAACAAGTACCCCTTATATTGAAGTAAATGAAGATAAATCTTTTGCCTATGCACTTAAGGCATCTAAAGAAAATCCTTATAAGAAAATCGCGGTTTTAAACTTCGCTAGTGCAACCACTCCTGGTGGAGGAGTAAGAAGCGGAAGTAGTGCTCAAGAAGAATCTTTATGTCGTTGCTCTACCCTTTATCCAACTTTGACCACTAAATATTTATATGAAGTATATTATGGTCCAAATAGGGAAAAGAGAAATCCTTTGCATACTGATGATCTTATCTATACTCCAAAGATTATGATTATTAAGACTGATGATGACTTTCCAAAAAGATTAAAAGAAAAAGACTTTGTCACCGTTGATATTATTAGTGCCGCAGCGCCTAATCTAAGAGAAATGCCAAATAATAGACATAATCTAGAAACTGGTGAACCCGCAAGTATTACTGATGAAGAGTTATATGATATTCATCTTTCTAGAGCGAGACATATTCTAAATATCGCTGCCTATTATAAAGTTGATATCTTAGTGTTAGGAGCGTTTGGCTGTGGAGCGTTTAGAAATAATCCATATGTCGTTGCTAAAGCATATAAAAAAGCCTTAGAGGAATACGGCAAATATTTCCTTAAAGTAGTGTTCCCTATCTATCACAGAGAATATGAATTAGATAATTATCTAGCCTTTAAAAACTTACTAGCGAAATAACGTTACTAAGTTTTTTTCTTTTCTTCTTAAAGTTTATATAAATCATGTGCTATTATAAGAAACATAATTTTTCATAGAAAAAGAAGAAGAAAATTATGAAGAAAGAAGCATTCAACAATCAAAAGTATCTTAAGATACAAAGAGAATCAATTCTCAAACGTGAAAAAAAATTTGGAGATAAGTTATATCTCGAATTTGGAGGCAAACTTTTTGACGACTATCATGCTTCTCGCGTTCTTCCAGGTTTTCATAGTGATTCCAAGTTACAAATGTTACTCGGCATCAAAGATAAAGTGGAAGTAGTGGTCGTTGTAAACGCGAATGACATCATCTCTAACAAAGTCAGAAATGACACTTTAATCACCTATCAAGAAGAGGTGGAAAGACTTATCGATACATATCGTGAAGTCGGTTTATATGTTAGTAGTGTTGTTATTTCTTTTTATGAAACCGCCCCTAACATTCATAATTTCATGACCAAGTTAGAAAATAATGGTATCAAAGCTTATAAACATTATAAGATTGCGGGATATCCTCAAAATATCTCCCTTATTTTAAGTGAAGATGGCTTTGGTAAAAACGAATATATTGAAACCACTAAACCAGTCGTGGTGGTGACCGCTCCTGGACCAGGAAGTGGAAAAATGGCGACTTGCTTAAGCCAACTCTATCACGAAAATAAAAGAGGGGTTAAAGCTGGATACGCTAAATATGAGACATTCCCTGTCTGGAATTTAAGTTTAAGCCATCCAGTTAATTTAGCCTATGAAGCCGCAACTGTGGATTTAAGTGATATCAATATGATTGATCCATATCACCTTGAAGCTTATGGGGTGACCGCAGTTAACTATAACCGTGATGTCGAGGTATTTCCTCTATTAAAGAGCATCTTTGAACATTTCTATGGCGAATCACCATATAAATCACCAACTGATATGGGTGTTAATATGGTTGGCTTTGCGATTGATGATGATAAACTTGTCCAAAAAGCGTGCCATAGAGAAATTATTAGACGTTATTTCCAAACTAGAAAGAATGTCTATTTAGGTCGCTTTGATGAATCATGTATCGAAAAGATGGAAATCCTGATTAGTAAATCTGGTGTTGATATCAATAATCGTAAGACTGTTGCCGCCTGTTTAAAAGTTGCACACGAGAAAAATGAACCAGCAATCGCGATTGAACTTCCAAATGGCAAGATTATCACCGGTCATAGAAGTCCATTATTTGGTGCTTGTGCGGCGGCGATATTAAATACGCTTAAGCATTTAGCGAAGATTGATAAAAATATGTTTTTACTTATGCCTGCGGTCTTAGAACCTATGCAAGAACTCAAGATGAACTTCTTACATAGAAGTAACGCAAGACTAAGAGCAGAAGAAGTATTGTTGGCCTTATCCATTCAAGCCAAGACTAATCCTCTTGCGGATATGGCGCTTAAACAATTAACTAAGTTAAAAGGTAGTGAAGCTCATTCCTCTGTTTTACTTTCTGAAGTTGATTTACAGACATTAACTAGGTTAGGTATCAGAGTAACAGAAGAGCCAACTTCTTATAAACGTCGACTTTATAACAAGAACTAAAGGAGTTTTTAAAATGAAAGTATTTATGGTTGGTGGCACAGGCCTATTAGGCGAAAAAGCCGCGAATATCTTAATTGAAAGAGGACACAAAGTTACTTCTGTCGCTCTTCCTCCAATCCCAGAAGGAGCACCAATCCCAAAAGAGATGAAGTTAAAACTTTGCGATGTCAATAAGATTAGTGATGACGAAGTCAAAGAAATGATGAAGGGATGCGATTGTTTTATCTTTGCTAGCGGTATTGATGAAAGAGTGGAATGCCCTGCTCCAGTTTATAGTTGGTATGATAAATACAATATCAAACCATTAGAAAGACTTATCCCAATCGCAAAAGAAATGGGTGTTAAAAAGGCAGTTGTTCTCGGTTCATATTTCTCAATGCTCAATAAGCCAGAATATGGCTATGATAAGAAATTACCAAAAGGCTTATTAGAAAGAAACCCATATATCAGAGCGAGAATTAAACAAGAAGAAGTAGTGAAGAGCTTTGTTGATGATAACTTTGACGCAGCAGTTCTTGAACTTCCATATATCTTTGGCACTCAAAAAGGTAGAAAACCAGTCTGGACTATCTTAATTGAACAAATCGCTGGTATGGATAAATTATCTTTCACTATGTATCCAAAAGGTGGCACAGCGATGTTAACGGTTAGACAAGTTGGTCAATCTATCGTTGGCGCTGCTGAAAAACTTGGTAATGAATTTAAAGGTTATTTTGCTTGGCCAATCGCCATGTATAACCAAACATGGAAAGAATTCTTATCTATCGTTTATGACGCACGTGGCATGGGTAGAAATAGAAAGATTGTCGGTGTCCCAGCTTGGATGATGAAGATGGGCATGAAAGGTGTCATCAAAGAATATAAAGAAAAAGGTATCGAAGGTGGACTTGATCCAAAATACTTACCATATGTGATGAATTTAAATTTATTTATCGATAATAAATACGCGAAAGCCTTAGGAGTGCAAGAAGACGATATTGAAGCTGCAATCTTTGATTCTGTCGCAGTATCTGTCGCTTCCTATAATGGCGAAGTCGAACTCGTTGGCATGAAAGGTGAATAATGAAAGTTCTCTTAATTGAATTTTCTGGTACAGGTCATACCACGATATGTGGAAACTTTATCGGAGAAGCTTTTAAAGAGTTAGGCCATGATGTTGACCATTTCACTTATAAAGCTGGTAAAGATATAAATCCTGACTATAACTTATATGACTTAGTTGGATTTGGATATCCAATCCATGCTTTTAACGTGCCAGAAGCTTTTAATAAATATATTAAAGGATTGCCAACTTTAAAGGAAAAGAAGAAATACTTTATTTATAAAGTATCTGGTGAGCCTTTCGCTTTAAATAACGCGAGTAGTTACCATATCTATAAGAAACTGAAGAAAAAAGGATTTGAACTATATTCGGAAAAGCATTTCTTAATGCCTTATAACATCATGTTTAGATATCGCGATTCTATAGCGAAACAGATGTATCTATATCTCAAGCCTTTAACTAAAGCGTTCGTCTTAGAGATGAGAGATGATAAACCAGAAAGAATCAAATATCGATTTGGTTATAAAGTAGTCTCTTTCTTATTAAGAATTGAGTGGATTGCTCCTAAACTTAACGCGCCTTTTATTCATATCAAACAAAAGAAGTGTGTTAGTTGCCATAAATGTATAAAAGAATGTCCTACTGACGCATTATTCATCAATGACAAAGGCAAGATAAGAGCAAAATCTAGTAAATGTGCGATGTGTATGAGATGCGCGATGTTCTGCCCAACCGATGCGATTACTTATGGCTTTATGAATCTTTGGAAAGTTAATAAGCCATTCCAGTTTGAAGCTTTAGTCAAAAATAAAGAAGTACCACCTGAATATATCAATCATGACACGAAGGGATACTTCAAATTATTCAATAAATATTTTGACGCTCAGAAAGCGTTACTCGAAGAATATAATATTCCTAACCCAGTTGATAGTTATCTATCTAAATAATTGTTTAACAAATTTCTCCACAATATTTTTTGCGTCCCTTTTAAATGAATAAAGCTTATATTCTTTATGGAGGTAATTAAAATATGTTCACATTAACTACTTTGATTTCTGCATTATTTTTATCTATCGGAGTTGTTTCTAATGCTCCAAAAACAAACAATAATCAACATGACGATAATATTGAAAGTCCAAGTATGTGTACCGACCCATCAGAAAGCGATATT
>JAILBR010000052.1 GCA_024680795.1 Bacilli bacterium
ACGATGTGCAAATAGTTTATCAAACATCCACTTAGCGAATTTAGCATTAAGCAAATATAGAGGGTACGCTATAACGGCAAATCCTAAAACGAATAAGCCTTGTTCAAGTGTCATAGTTCTATATAAACCAAAGGTTGCATTCCAACCGATATGTGTAAAAATGTATTGCATTGTTCCAGCAAAGCCACCTGTATTTTGTAGTAATTCAGTACCACTGATAATGAAGAATTCAGGAACGAGATATAAGACTACCAAAACCACAAATAAAGTCGCAGCAAATAACACTTTTCTAAACTTAGTAAATGGACGGCAGTTGCCAAAGAAGATGATAAATCCAGCGATTGTGATGCATAAACTCATGACAGGTACCCAGCCAAACGAAGTGATTGAATTACCTGGTCCGATTGGTCCAGAGAATACAGTTCTCATTCCTTCTAAATCGATTGTACCAGTTCTTCCCAAAGAAGAAGCAATGTAATAAAGCATAATTAATATCACTGGTATAAACATGAAGAAGCCACCAGATAAGGCGCGTTCCACAACGTTTCTAAAGAAGTTACCCTTAACTCTAGTCTTGTCTGGTTCAAGAGCAACGAATAAGGAAGCAATACCAGTAATAAAGATATTAACAACAGTCATAACTGTTGGTTGAATGATATGTGGTAAGCCAAGTAAGATTGGCATAATAGTGATGAAAAGCCATAAGAAGTCCTTCATAACAAATAAGGATGAAGATCTTTGAATATTATTCACCACTCTTCTACCTTGGAAGACAGCTTCTTTCATATTGGCAAAATTAGAATCTAATAAGATTAAATTAGCAACGTTTTTAGTAGCGGCCGCACCATTAGCAAGAGCGATACTACAATCAGCTTGTTTAAAGGCTAATAAGTCATTCAAACCATCACCAGTAACGCCAGTGACTCTACCATTCTTTTTAAGAACAGCGATGATGTCTGCTTTTTGATCTGGAGAAACACGGCCAAAGATAGAATTGTTCATGACAATACTTTCAAAGTTATCTTCTGGAGATAATTTAGATAAATCCACGACTTTATCCCAGTTTTTGATACCAGATTGCTTTGCAATATAGCTGACGGTTCCGATATTATCACCAGAAATAACTTTGATATCGACATCGTTTTCTGCAAACCACTCCATGGTTCCTTTTACTTCTGGACGAATGGTGTCTCTAATGATAAACATTGCCACGTTTTGTTTTTTATTAGGTAAAACTTCTGGATCAGCAAATTCTTCATCAACTTTAGCGAGTAAAACAACACGTAAGCCGTTTTTAGCGTGTTCATTAACTTGTTCGAGAACATCTTTATCTTTAGTCAAATAATCAGGAGCGCCAAAGACAAACCATCCTAAGTCTTTAAATTTAACTGCGGAATATTTTCTAGCACTGGAGAATTGAATAGTATCAACGATTTCGTGATGTGATTCTTTGCCAAAGCGATTAATGATCGCGGTTGAAGTTTGGTTTGTGGCTTTAAAAGCACTTTGATAACTAGCAATGAGTTGTTCAATTTCTTCAGCTTTATACTTTTTATCTATGATAACGAAATCTTCAACAGTCATCGTGCCATCAGTTAAAGTACCAGTTTTATCTAAACAAAGAGTATTAACTCTTGATAAAGATTCAACAGAATATAAATCTTGGGCTAATGTTTGACTTTGTGCAAGTTTAACAACGCCTGTAGCCATAGCGACAGAAGCAAGAAGAGCCATACCACATGGAATCATATATGCGATAGTTGTGCCACCATAAAACACTGCATCAGTTAAAGCGCTATCTTCACCCCAAAAGTTTGGCCACATTGGTAAAGTATCTTGTCTAACTTTTGTTAAAAATTCATTTAAGAAGACGATAATGGCAAGAGGAATAGCAATAATCGCCATTGTACGAATGATCTTTTTAATCGCGATCATCAAACGTGATTTTGGTTGTTTAGCTTGTTTAGCCTTGCTTTCGATTGATTGGATATATGTGTCGTTTGCAATCTTAACTGCTTGCACCGCGATAGAGCCACTAACAACGAAGCTTCCAGCGTAAACCATTTCGCCTTTAGTTTTCTTAACAGGAACGCTTTCACCGGTTAATAAAGATTCATTAACTTCGATGATTTCTTCTTCTAAAATCAAGCAGTCCGCGGGTATTTGGTCTCCTGGAGATAAAATAACGACATCATCAAGAACGATTTCGCTAGGAAGAATTTCGTCTTCTTTTCCATCTCTTCTGACCTTGATTTTGCTATCGTTTAATAACTTTAATTTTTCAATTGTGTGTTTGGATTTACATTCTTGGATGGTGCCAATTAATAAGTTGATAAAGATGATTCCAAGGAACATTAAGTTGGTGACAACTTTTGGTCCAACCACTACCAAAAGAAGAATTGCAACCACAATCATCAAAATATTAAAGAATGTGAAAATATTTCCTAGAACAATTTGCAAATAACTCTTATTAGTTGGATTACTAGCAACATTTAACTTGTTATGTGCTTTCATGTATTCTACGGTTTCATTATCTAAACCAATAGAAGGATCAGGATTAAACCTATTAACATTTTCTTCAATTTGTTTCTTTTTCATATTTGATGCCTATAATTTTCTATCGAAAGTATTATACCAAAATAGCCACGTATTTTAAAACGTGACTATTAGTTTTTTTATTATCTATTTTTCTTATGAAGACATCATATAAATTTATAACCATTATTATAAGCAAAAAGCATTTCGTGATTTGCACTTTTCGTTTTTTTCTATAATATATATAGGTATGGATTTAGACAACAACAAAAGAATTCAAAGAATAACATCCGCTAGTAAGATTATTCATAGCGCCATTGCAGCTGCCACTTTGATGACTGCCATGACTTGTATGGCTTATTCTCTATCAGATAATAAGGCAATTTTAACTCTTGGTTTAGTTTTGTCATTCTTTCTTTTGACTGTTTCTAGAATGATCATGTTTTTAACTTTCAGAAAAGACAAAGTATCAAGTATTAAATATAGAGCATACACTCTTGCTTATTTTCTTTGTACCGGACTATCAATTGGTTTTTATTGGGTTGATGTTTTAATCGCTCCGATTGCTGGACTTTATTTTACTACCATTGTGGCTAATCGAATCATTTCTATTTTTATGGATAAAAGAAAAGGAAATCTGGTCTATAACGTTCTCATGCTTGCGATTGTAGCTGTTTTATCACTTCTATCCATTGGAAGTGGAGCGGCTCCATCTTATTATTCTTTAGCTATTGTTATAATTGCAACGGTCATTGCGGCTCAAGCATTGATGGAAGTTGTAATATATGCATTTTCAAGCATTAAGCTACATGTTTTGCTTAAAGTCATTAGAAAAACATATGCAGGAGAGATTCTCCTTGGTTTAATTCTTCTTATTGTTTCGTTCTCTTTTGTCTTTTATATGACAGAGGATTCTTTTGGAAATTATCTAAACGCTTTATGGTATAGCTTTGCTATTGTTACTACAATTGGTTTTGGTGATTTCTACGCAGTTGGCGATTTAGGAAGAGTGTTATCTGTCATTTTGGGTATATATGGAATCATCGTTGTTGCGGTCTTAACATCTATCATCGTCAACTTCTATAATGAAACAAAAGATGATAAAGACGATAAGGATAAAAAAGAAAAAGATAATCCTGAAGAAGCAGAAGATAGCCCAAAAGAAATAGAAGAAAAATCTAAAGAAAAGAAAGAAGAGCCTAAGAAAAATTAAGGCTCTTTTCTTTTCATATATTCAAAATAGGCGGTATATGTTTGATATTTGATTATTATTTGTCTTCTTTCATGCGATGTTTTCTTTCATACATTGCCTTGTCAGCACGTTTGAAAACATCATCAACGCAAGTATCGATTTCTGGATCATAAACCGCATAACCGATAGCGGCGGAGATTGCTTCGTGTGAAACATCATTAATACATTTTTTAATTTGCTCATTGAACTTATTAATGAGTTCATCCCTATTATCAAAGTCTTTCTTTCTTAAGATGATAGCAAATTCATCACCACCAACACGATAGACTGGAGAATGTTTAAACACTTCGCAGATTACACCAGATAGTTGAATAAGAGCTTCGTCACCTGCACCATGTCCAAATTCGTCGTTAGTGGATTTAAGATAGTTAAGGTCCACCATTGCAATAGCAAAGGCCACTTTTTTACCAGCTTTAATTTGACTATCAATCTTTTCTAATTCACTTAGATAAGCAGATTTATTTTGTACACCAGTTAATCCATCTGTTTTCGCCAAAGCAGTCATCTTTTTAGTCTGGTTTTGAGATTCGACTAGTTCTTTATTCATCTCCGTTAATTCAGTAATTTTACGATAGACATCGCCTTCCATCATCTTCATTGAATTTGCCAAATCGCTAATCTCGTCATATGTTTTGATTTCAAGATTAACAAAGTTAGCGTGCGTTTTTTCTGGGTTGTGTTGATCATAAGAAGATGAAACTTTAATAAGTTTTTTAACCGGTCTAACAAAGACAAAATGGATAATAACAATACCCACAACCATCACAAAGACAATAGCAGCACTTAAATATAAGAATAAGTTGATGATATTTTGTGCTTGACTAGCTCTAACTGCCGCCATAGATATATCGGTTAATGAATAGCCGACAACTTTGTTGTTATAGTAGATTGGTGAGCCCGCTGTAATAAGCCATCCATCTTGGTCATTATAAAATTCAAAAGGAGGAAAGCCTAATTCTGGATGTTCAATTAAGTTCTTATTTTGCTCTAACAATGTATCTAAACATCCAATAGGATATTGGTTCTCTGCCGCACTATCAGCTAGATAAACATTGCATGGAATTTCACTGACTGTTGTAACAAAAAGGATATAAATACAATTAACATCATTGGTTCTGGTTGTGTTTGCACTAGCAACATCTCTTAAATAAGAAAGTAAAGAAACATATTCAGGCTCATTATAAATTGCGTCATATCGATGGATATATGTATTCCATGCTTCGCTTCCCCAATCATCTTCAAAAACTGGTTGGGTATTTGGATCATTTAAAATGGTTTCAATCTTGCCTCTTAAAGAGTCAACTTTAGCGCCGTCGATAGTTTTTGCTATGGTAAGTGATAAATTGACTGCGGCATTAGCAGATTCGTTTTTGTTTGTTTTAGAAGAAGTAAGAGCATAGAAAGCTACCGCGATTTCCACAATAACAGCAGCTAAAACAGCAATTAATAAAATTGCTTTAACTTCGATAGGGAATCTGAACTTTCTTTTTGTCTTACTCATAAAATAAAATCAGTGTTTCGGCATACGCATACACTGATATTATTCAAAATATGAGTGCAACTGGCTATCCATATATATGGACCCTATAGCTTTGCGTCGCCGGATTACTCCGGGTTTGCCGAGTATTAATTATATCACATTTATATCAATAAATGCAGTTTAATCGTTTTTTTTGTTTCAACTTAATCAAACAATTTCTATAGATTCAATAACGACTGGTTTGAGTGGCTTGTCTCTAAAATCTGTTGATACTGAAGCAATTTTGTCCACTACTTCAAGGCCACTAATAACCTTGCCAAATGCTGCATATTGTCCATCTAGATGTGGAGCAGCATGGTGCATGATGAAGAACTGACTACCAGCACTATTTGGATCCATGGCTCTAGCCATTGATAAGACACCCGGCTCATGCTTAAGTGGGTTATTAACTCCGTTTGCGGCAAATTCACCCTTGATTCTCCATCCTGGTCCACCTGTGCCATTACCAATTGGACAACCACCTTGAATCATAAATCCTTTAATTACGCGATGGAATGTTAGTCCATTATAAAATCCTTGCTTAACAAGCTTTACAAAGTTTTCCACAGTTATTGGAGCGCATTCCTTATATAATTCAGCTTCAATAACACCGAAATCTTTAACCTTAATTATTACTTTCATTTTGCTTATTCGCCCCTCCAATGAATTTCAAATATTTATCTTTATGATGCAAAAACACTTCCACTAATAACGGATCAAAATGTGTTCCAGACTCACCCTTGATGGTTTCAAAGGCTTCTTCTGGAGGCATTTCATCTTTATAACAACGTTTAGAGGTTAAGGCATCATAAACATCTGCGATTGCCATAATTCTTGCCGATAAAGGTATTTCTGTGCCCTTTAACTGTTTTGGATATCCGGTTCCATCCCACCTTTCATGGTGATAAGTGGCAATATCTGCAGCAAAATTTATATATTCCTCATCGGTAATGCCTTCGAGTATTTTTCTAATAACTTCTCCACCCATCGCTGCGTGTTTTTTGATTTCTTCGAACTCTTCTTTTGTTAATTTTCCTGGCTTTCTTAACACTTGATCAGAAACAACGATTTTGCCAACATCATGAAGAGGTGCAAGTCGATAAATATAATCGATGAATGTATCATTAATTTTATCTAGAAACACACCTTCTTGGATGCAATCCTCAGCGAGAGTCTTGCAGTAATAGCTTGTTCTTATAACGTGTTCGCCAGTATCAGTATCTCGACTTTCGATCAAGCTAGCCATGCCAGTAATGATGTGTCCTTGCATGCTATTAACTTTTTCTTGGTTGGAAAGAAGTTCTGCTTTAGTATCTTGTTGAACAAGATCGTTATAGTAAATGTAGCAAAGGCATGCAGCAATACCAATGGCAATATACGAAACATGGAGTTGATAAAATGTCATCGGCAATATTCCCGCAATAAGAATGACTAAAATCATGATAATGGTGACAAAGTCACGGTTATGGAATCTTCTTCCTGCAATAGCAAGCATTACAATCAAATATAGTAAGGACACAAAGTAGAAGATTTCATAAATAATGAAATATTGCCCTCTAAAGTATCCATCATCATTAAAATAGAATATCCATCCAAACGGAGCACATATTGTTTGTGTGATAAGAGTTATAGCTAAAAATACAAGAGCGACAGTTCTTTGCTTTTTAAGTCCGAGCGCACCGGCAAAAAGCATTGCTAAAACTGGCGATACAGAAAACTGTATAACCGTTAAAATGGTTAATGGGATTTTGAATGCTACATCATATTCTCCACAGTGAACCGCATATTCAGCAAAGCAACAGAAAAATAAAGAAATAAAGGTGCCAGCAAACCATCTTTTCTGAACTTTATTGAATCCAGAATAGGTTAGGACATGGAGTGTCATGGCTATCATTAATAAGCCAATTATGATAATTGTAGCTAAATAAAATGTCATAATTTATAAAAATAAATTACAACACTTTTATGTATGTTTCAACATTTATGCATTCTTCAAATCTTTTTTTTGAAGAATATTTCTATAGTTTTTTCTTAAGCATCATGTAGCTTTTTGTTTCGAATTCCACGACAAACCCCCGCTGGATGAACATCGTAATAGCAGGATTATCATTCGCAACATCGTCATACAAAACTTCAATACCATTGTTCTTTGCTTCTTTGCAAAGTAAGTCTAATGCTTGACCTCCATACCCTTTTCTTCGGTAGGCAGAAAAGATAATTACATTTTCAAGATAGACATTTCTTTCTTCATCTAGATGGTACGCGACTTCACCAACAAAGTTTTTGTTTTCATCAATCACATAACAGTAAAATCTCTTGTTTTCGTGATTTATAACCCAGCGGTCATACCATTTTTCCTTTGGAAAATCGATAACGCCGCCATAGGCGTGGTTAAAAGACATCGTTTCTTCATCAGACAATAGTTTCTGTCTGAACCACAAATCTTCTAAGGCTGGTAAATATAATTTAATTATTTCTTTATAAATCTATGCGTTTCAAAAAACCTTGGATCTTTTGTTGCTTCTTCGTCATTGCAGCTTGTAGCGTCTAATGGAATAGGTGTGAAACGAACACCGATATGTTCAGAAATACCTTTTTCGTTAATTACGGTTTTATCCATTCCCGCCAAAACTGGATATTTATTATATAAAAGAATGCCTACTATAAAACCTTCATAAACAATCACAGGTCTATCGTTTTCATATAAAAATGTATAGCTTTCAGTAAAATGGCTAGCCTGCCAAATAGAATAAAAATACTTCCTTTGCTCTTCAAGTGACATGCCTGATAATGTTGATTTTATTAAATCAAAATCCTTTATCTCACCCATCTCTTTTTTGTATTCAATAATTTTATTTTGTTTCATAATTCGTAAAACATTATACCAAGATATTATTGAATATAATACAATAATGTAGGTATGGAAAAGATTAGTTATAAAGACATGATAGATGGCATTAATAGCGGTCTAATTGACGACGTTCATTTTTCATTGACCACTTATAATCATTATCGATCATGCCATCTACGAAGAGTTTACTACTATTCAGAAATATTGAAGAAAGATGTTTTCGATTGTATCGAATTATGCCTATGTGATGATCGAAGTGAATATTCTAAATACGCTGGAAAATTTGAAGATAGAGAACGGGTTTTTAAAATAAAAGGAAAAGGGTCTTTCACCCTCAGAGATGTATATAAACATATCGAAATAATATCAATAACGTATCACTAGTGAACTGAACCCTTCTTTGTTTCAATATAGCGAGGATATGTTGGGTTTTACCAACTTCCTTTGTAATTTTTCCCGTATTCTGTCGCATAATAATCTATTCGTTTTGAATCATTATAAATCCTTTCATATAGATTATTTTCTGGATCTCTTCCCGCGAGTTTCATGACTTCTTTATGGGCTCTGATTGTTAAGTCTTCGATTCTTTTATTAGGCGCTAAAGAAGTATCAGGATATATTGGCTCACCGATATTTAAAGTCATTAACGCAACTTGTTTAAAAATCTTACCTCTTATCCATCCTGGTTTACGATATGTAAAAGCAAGAGGAATAATTGGTTTATTACACTGCACCGAGAAGAAGAATGCACCAGCTTTAAAAGGTCTTACTGGGGCGTAATATTCCCACATGCTTCCTTCTGGATAAATATGAAGCCAGCCTCCATTATTAATATATTTTCTGACCGCGCTCATATACTTCATTGTGGCTTTTTGGTTATTGGTAGGGATAGGGATTCCACCTGTCATCCTAATCATCTTCCCATTTTCACCACTAATATTTTTATCCCAAACTAGAATACGGGTCTTGATTGGTCTAACTCCCCAAGTAATCATCGGGTAGTCCCACATATGAACGTGATTACAGATGCTTACTACGCCATTAGAAATAGCATCTTTATACTTCTTAAGATTCTCTTTTCCTTTAATCCTTAATCCAGTTCTTATAAGCATGATTGGGTAATAAACAACATACATGAAAACCTTAAAGAATTTTTGTTTTGTCTTGAATGATTTTGAATCATCGATATAAGGATAATTCTCATCAAAAACAGTGCCATCATCTTTTTTGACAATCAAATAATGATTCCCAGTATCCATCGGATAAGGAAACTTTACACATCTTGGATCAAAATATTCTTCTATTTTCATAAGTTATTTTTATATAAAGAAAAGCTGTTATAAACGGCTACAGCTAGTTAATTTATTATTTTTGGTCCATCCAAAGCCGCAGGATGTACAGTTGAAATGGTATCTACCATCTCCTGGAGTGGTTTCTACATATTCGCCAACCACAAGAGCGTGTTTGATATCAAATCCATATTCTTCGTTATATTTAGGTAAGGCTTTACCAGTTCTTACGAAGTCTCTGATATCTTGAGCGGTTTCAACAACAAATGGATCTTTATCGGTGTAAGTAGAATCATCTAATCCACGATATTCAAGCATGTTATATTCGAAATATGTTGGATAAAGCTCTCCGATGAATGTGCCATCCATATCGAAGGTTGCAATTCTATCTTCGACTGGAATATAGTTTGTCGAATATTTATTAGTCACATCAGCGACATAACTTTTTAATGTCTTTAAAACGTCTCCATCGTTCCATAAAGCAAAATACTCTTTAGCTGGAACAGGTGTAGGAGTTGGTTGGTTATTCCCGCAAGAAATGATTAATGGCATTGTTACGAATAATAATACTTTTTTCATAATGGTTGCCCTTCTATAACGTTAAATATCATATATGTTTTTTTATATAAATCTTAATATTTTTTTATTTTTATGATGCTGGGGCAAGCTCTAATTCAGAATTAATCTTCCTTAATGTCTTCGGTAGGAAAATAAATAAACCGATGATATTTGAAATGGTTGCGATAACCCAAGTGATTGGGAATAAAGCGTATAACCAGAACACTGTATGGAAATATTCGATTGGGAAAACAGTTAAAATCAACACGATTCTTAATACAGTACAGGCAATAAGAGTAGTGAGCATTGGATATAAGGAGCGTTTCATTCCTCTTAATACACCCGCGGTAAAGGCCATAGTAAAGTCAAAGAAATAAAAGAATCCCATTAAGAACAGCCTGCTCTTACCCGCTTCAATTGATTCCTCGTTAGTAACAAATAAAGATAATAGAGGTCTATATAGTAATCCAGTGGCTAAAGCGATAACGCCACAGAATATAGCGCCCCATATCGCTCCACAGATTATACATTTTTTAATATTTTCGGTTTTCTTAGCCCCCACATTAGCAGCAATAAAGGTCATTGTCGAGACCGCAACCGCATCACAACAGGCATAAAAATAACCTTCAATGTTACTAGAAGCAGTCGCTCCATTCTCCAAATTAACGTTTCCGGGATCAATCGTATATAAGCTAGCCTGAATAAAGACATTTGGTAAGGAAAAGAAGAATCCTTGTAAGCCAGCAGGTAGACCAATCTTTAAAATCTCTAATAAAGCCTCATAGTGAATTCTAAGTTTCTTAAAATAGAGAGTCACATAGTTATCTTTCTTAAATTTAAGGATGAGGACACATATAACCGCGCTTATTCCTTCAGCGATGATAGTCGCTAAAGCCACTCCTGCTACTCCCATATGGAATGCAAAGACAAATAATAAGTCAAAAGCAACATTGATAATTCCAGAAATAAGTAAGGCAATAAATGGCCCTCGAGAGTCTCCTTGCGCCCTTAATAATTGAGCGGAATAGTTATAGACCATTAGGAAAGGAAGACCACAGAAATATATCTTCAAATATAGAGCGGCTTTCTCAAAATAATGCTCCTCTGTTCCCATTAATTCAAGTAAGTTATCTGAGAAGAAGAAACCAATGATTCCGACAAAAAATCCTGTAATTACTGAAAAAAGAAGCGAGGTATGAAGCACTTTTTCGGCTTTTTCTTTATTTCCAGCCCCTTTTGCTTCTGAGAGAATAACGTTAGATCCAAGTGACACTCCCGCAAAAACAACAACAATCAAATTAATGAGTGCGCTATTAGAGGCAATAGCTCCCATTGACTCCGCCGAATCTCCATAGTGAACTGAAGCCAAATCGACTGTCACATAGAGGAGTTGGACCACTTGAGTAAACATAATCGGCAACGCGAAAAGAATGATTTTGGAAAATATATTCCCAGTAGTCATATCAGTATCACGATGAAAAATACGGTGTAAGATATTACTCATTTGGCTTTTTTTCTCTTAATAAAACGAACTTCTGTAACGGGAACAAAAGAATCATTTGGATGGTTCCTGCTGCCATACCCGCAATCGTTGGTCCAATCGCTTCTGCACCTAAGGAAATAAGTAAATTAGCGATCAGTCCTTGTACCCAAGTAGTAAAAACGATTAATAAGAATAAAACGACAATATAGACGACATAATGCCACCATGGAGCCTCACTTTTAAAGGTTTTATGCTTATTGAGGAAATAACCTACAGTGTTCGCAATTAGATTTGATAAGAAAAATGGAAGGATATAGCCCCATGTGGAGTGGCCTGCTCCCATTACTTCCTCGGTAAAAATCATTCCGAGTAGTCCAGTTAAAGGTGTAGTCCAACCTTTCATTAAGAAATATAATAGATTAACTAATCCAAGTTGGATAATAGTGACTAACATGCTGACGATTAAAAACTTAACAATTTGCCAAAGGACCTTTGTGCCTTTGCCTTTGTTTTGAGCTTTCTTGTCCATGCGATCTAACCACATTGAAAATCTAGTTTTGTTCTTATTATTTTCAGGTACTTCATTTCCCATAATATCAATATTAGAGGCATGTCTATTATTTATCAATAATAAAAATATTGTTATTGGCTATTTTTCTTTCATATACTATTTGTATGATGTATTAACATACAATCAGTACAAATAAAAAATTGTAAGCAAAAAAAGAAAGTGATATTCTTTTAGCATAAAAAGGAGAAAAAACATGAAGAAAGCAATTTTAATTACTGGTATTATTACAGCAATTGTTGAAGGTCTTGGCGGTCTTTTTGAAGTCATCTTTGGCATTATGGAATTCACTCCAACAACAATCGATGACGTTACATACGTAGCAGACATACCAATGGGTGTCGCAAACCTTATCGTTGGTATTTGGCTATTAGCAGCTGTCGTCTTCTCTATCATTGATATCATTAAACGTAATGCCGATATGCCAAAAGGTAAAGGCATCGCTCTTGGTGTTGTTTCCGTTGTCTTTGGTGCATTCGTCCCTGGCGTTTTAACAATTGTTGATTCTGCAATGAATCGCCAATAATTCTAGGGGAAAATTATAAAAGAAGCCGGATATGTCCGGTTTTCTTATATACTCAACTAAATAAAGGAGTAAAAAAACATGAAAAGAGGAATCTTGATTGCTGGTATTATCACCTTTGGCCGACGACATATTAATTAAAGTAGAAAGGGAGACTATTAGGATCAATTTTTAAAGGTTTGTCATCTTGTTCACGTGTTGCTCTTGCGTTTTTTAAATCTCTAATGAAAGAGCTATAACCCCAACCATTAAAATCAAATTTGAACATACGACTTCTTCTATTAACTTTCCCTTGTTCATCAACAGATCTGTTCAAGTAATTTTGGATTAATCCGTGTCTAATTAACACATGAATTGCTTTCCTTTGGCGCGATTCGCTTCTAGTGATACGATAGACTTTACACAGTTCTCCGCCACTAGTCATATAGTCATGCAAATAGGTCATGCCGTTTGCCTCCGCTAATTTATAGGAAGGCAAATTATCTACATCCATATAAGAATAAACTTCATCATAATCAAAATGAGTAAAGAAATAATCTCTCACGGCTCTTGCCATTTCTTTTCCAATACCCATTTGGTGATAATCTTTTCTTAGGCGGGAGCCAGTTTCTGGTTTATCACTTCCGTCAATTAACTGCATAGAGACTCCACAATCTCCAATCATCTCACCCGTTTCTTTATAGATAACAGCCCATAAGCCAAAGCCACGTTTAAGATAACTACCTTTACACCAATTAATCCAACGAGTTACTCTCGTGTCATCATATGGTTTAAGAAAATATTTCATATTCTCAGGATCAGAAATGACTTTTTTGAGCGAATCAAAATCATCCTCGTTCATTTCTCTAAGAATTAATCTTTCTGTCTAAAGAATAATCTTTATATTAGATGAATAAATTAACGTCACTTTCTTCGGCGTCACCTAAATAAGTGCCAACGCCTCCGATTTCCACTCCATCAATTAATTCTTCTGGGTGAATGCCCATGACATCCATACTCATCGAGCAGG
>JAILBR010000010.1 GCA_024680795.1 Bacilli bacterium
TAATAAAAACAATAATAGATTTATTACAAGTGAGGAACATGCTGGACTAGTAAATAGAGTTTTTCACCTTGAGATGGATATGGATCAAATGAAAAATGACTTCAGCCATCTAATTGTTAATGAAAAAGTACTATACGAAAACACTGAATTAGATTCTTTAGCGTTCATTTCTCAACTTGTTGAATCTGTAAAAGAATCTTTAATTCTTATTGATCCTTTTGCTAGCGTTAGAACCTTGATTCCTTTTAAGTTTAAAAAGAAGGCGTCTCTTTTTTGATTATCAAATCATTCAAATCTAGAATAACCAATATTGAAATAGAGGAATATGAAAAAGAATATGGCGAAATAATAGTTACTAATTATGACGATAATCATGATAGATTTTTGATTATTGATAAGAGTGTTTACTATAGGAGGTTCGATTGATTACGCTGGAAGAACTTATAGCATTGTTACAAAAATTAAAAATACCGATTCCATCGCCTCAATAAACAAAATGATCGATAAAGCTTCAAAATCGGATCGAAAATAAAACCCATCATACGATGGGCCTATTTCTTTTTCTTTTGGTTTCTACTATCAAAGATCATGACTCTTTCTTTTTCTTTGATCTCGACAATCATGTAGTATGGTTTTCTCTTTCTAGAACCAAAGCCACCATGAAATTCCTCGGTTTGATAGACCATTCCGACCATTCTATCGCCGTATGCTTTTGCGTCATCAACATTATTAAATTCTTCTTGAATGTCTTCGATGTGTCCATCAGGATAAACAAATACTACTCTTAAACATTTATTCATACTCTTATTCTTCTCCTAGTCAACTAATTCTAGCATAGTTATTTTTATCATTAAAAGAATAATTATCCTGTTTTTATAATATGATATCTTCTATACTAGAAGTGACTTATCTGGAGGTTTACTTATTTATGAAAGTTAAAAGATATTTATTTCCTCTTATTGCTTCAATGCTTCTATTAGGTGGATGTGGAAATAATTCCACAGCATCAACAAATAATAACAATCCACCATCAGAAAATGATGGTTCAAATAATGGCCAATCTGATGGTGGAAATAACAATCAATCAGGTAATAACAATAATCAAGGAAGTGGTGGAAATAACCAAGGTCAGCAGAGCCAAGGTGGCGATAATTTACCTACCGATAAAAGATATAAAACCTATTACCAACTTTTAGTTTATTCATTTGCAGATAGCAATAACGATGGCATTGGTGATTTTAAAGGGATAGTGGATAAATTAGATTATTTAGTGAACCTAGGAGTGGAAGGAATTTGGCTATCTCCAGTTTTAGAAAGCAAATCCTATCATGCTTACGATGTCACTAATTACTATAAAATTAATCCAAGCTATGAAGTGACTATTTCTAATAAGAAATATGACTATAAATATTTATTAGATGAATGTCATAAAAAAGGCATCAGTGTCCTCATGGATTTGGTCCTTAACCATACTTCTACTAGCCACGATTGGTATCGTGATCATCGTAATTGGTATAGTGGGAAAAATGTTTTTGGTGATGCGATGCCAGACTTAGACTATAGCAAAACCGAAGTCCAAAACGCAGTGATTGAAGTCGGTAAATATTGGCTTAATCAGGGCTTTGATGGATATCGACTTGATGCAGCGATGTGGCTATATAATTCTAGTGGTGGCACAAATGCATCTAGCGTTGACCATGAAAAAAACTATGAATATTGGAATAAGTGGTGTGGAGAAATGAAAAAGGTCAATAAAGATGCCTATATCATCGGTGAAGTCCTTAATTATGACCATGATAAAGCATTTGAATACGCCTATAGTGGTTTTGATTCTACCTTTAATTTCAATGTCAGAACTCAGATTGAAAACGCAGTTAAGAATAAAGGTTATGACTATGTCAGCGCCTATAACAATGATTTAGATAAAGTGAGAAGAATTAGTGATGACTTTATCTTAGGTAGACCATTATCTAATCACGATGTTGGCAGATTCACTTCTTATCATAAGGGAATGAGTGATGAAAGCGCTCATTATGTGACGAGTTTTGAAGATATTCGCTTAGCGAATGCCCTAAATATTTTAACTCCAGGAAATGCCTTTATATATTATGGTGATGAGCTTGGTTTAAAAGGGACATGTGACCAAGGGTGGGACGATATGGCCTTTAGAACTCCGATGCCATTTGGCACTGAAAGAACAAACTCACAAACCTATTTCCAAGGCTTTAAAGGTGATGGTAGAACCACATCAGTCACCTTATCAGGCAAAACCGCTGAACAAGACATGGCGGATAATAACTCTTTATATAAATCTTTATCCACTTTGATTAATATCAAAAAGAAACATAACGCAATAAACGAAGGCGATATGTCCAAGATTAGTGGATTAAATAGTGATTTATCAGGATTCAAATTGACGGATGGAAAAGAAGACATTTATGTTGTTTATAATGTCAGTGGCAGCAGTGTTAACTACTCCATCCCAAGCGATATGAAATTACTATATAGTAACGATCCAGTCACGAATAATTCAGTATCATTAAGCAATAAAAGTTTTGTATTATATGTAAAATAAAAAACATCTTGCATAAAATCATAATTCCATTAAAATAATTAACATAAGATTGATAGAGGCGCGAAAAAGAAAAGTATCTAACTGAGGTGGCGACCGATGAAGTTAGAGAAAGGCAATTTCGCCGAAACCACTAATAAGGCATTAATAGTGAGTTGGGGTATAAGAAAATATCTTATGCACTCCTACAATGTGTAGAGGAGCTATTAATGAAATCTTTCCAAAGGAAGTTAAGATTGCATTAGTAGAGATGCAATCTTTTATTTCTAAGGAGGGGTTTCTATATGAAACATAATTTAATCAGGTCCATCTTAACTATTTTTAGTGTTGGACTATTTTCTTTTTCTGCTACTGGTTGCAATAACCAGGGCGTTAGTAACGATAAGCTCGTCATTGGCCTAGAATGTGCTTATCAACCTTTTAACTGGACAGTACAATCGAGTTCAGAATATACACTGAAAATCGATGGCACTAACGAATACGCGGATGGCTTTGATATCGCGATTGCCAGATATTTAGGTCAAGACTTAAATAAAGAAGTAGTGGTCAAAAGAATCGAATGGGATTCTTTAGTTCCATCTTTATTAAACGGAGAAATCAATATGATTTTAGCAGGTATGAGCAGTACCGAAGAAAGAAGAAAAACCATCGATTTCACTGATCCATATCTATCAAGTGACTTGGCATTCTTAGTTAAAAAAGATGTGATTCCAGCTGGCAATAGTAAAGACAATCCTTTAGGATATGAATCTTTAAAGAGTTTATTTAGTGGTCATTCGTTAGTGTGCCAAATGGGTGTTGTCGGTGACGATATTATTGAAGATTATTTCACTAGTGTTGATAGTTCTATTGTTCACGCTAATCCATTAAAGACTTATCCTTTAGCGGCTCAAGATGTTTCTAGAGGTGTAGCCTTTGCGATGCCTGCCGAACTTCCGGTCGTAGAAGCCATGACCAATATCGATTCTTCTTTAGGCGTTTTATATGTTGATTATTCATTCTTATCCGCAGGAGATTTAGAAGGTTTAAAAGTCAATATCGGTCTCAAGAAAGGTAATGACGAACTAAAGAATGCTTTAAATTCATCATTAGCGAAATTAACACAAACACAAAGAAGCCAAATGATGGGTGATGCTTGCACTAGAAGCGGAGAAAATGCCTAATTATGATTAGGTTTGATGTCCTAGGAGACATACTTTATCGCTGGCAAGATTTAATCTGGGCTGGTGTTGCTTCGACCTTAATCTTATCGATAGTCGGTAGTGTGGTGGGACTCCTACTTGGAATCCCACTTGCCTATGGCAAGTTATTAAAAATCAAGACCTATGACTCCCCTTTTAAAAGGGGATTAAAGATCTTTATCAAAGGGTTTTGTAATATCTATTCGACAGTGCTAAGAGGCACCCCAATGATGGTTCAAGCTTTGATTTTTAAGTTTGGTTGTCAGGCTTTAGGACTAAATTGGGGAGCAATCCAATTCCCTAGTGAAGTCCTTAACGTTTTCAATGGTTGGATGATTGCTGGCCTTATTGTTATTACCTTTAATACAGCGGCCTATATGGGTGAAGTGATTATTTCTGGTATTAACGGTATTGATAAGGGACAATTTGAAGGTGCTAAATCGTTAGGTCTTAATAGTGGAACTACAACCTTTAGCATCATTCTTCCTCAAGTAATCAGGAATTCTTTACCAACGATTGGTAACGAATTAATCGTTAACATTAAAGATTCTTCTGTCTTGAATGTTATCGCAGTCACTGAATTATATTATCGTTTGATTTCAATAGCCTCGACCACCTATGCGTTTTTAGAAGCATACTTAATCCTCGCTATCATCTATTTAATCATGACGATGGTCGCTGGATTTATATTAAAGTTTATCGAAAGAAGACTAGATGGAGTTAAGATATCGATCAATCCATTTGGTAGATTATATAGGAGATATTCTCATGAGTAATGCAATTTTAAAAGTGAGTAATCTCGCTAAATATTTTGACGATAAAAAAGTTTTAAAGAATATTTCTTTAGAAGTCGATCAAGGCGATGTTATTGCGGTGATCGGTTCTTCCGGCAGTGGAAAGTCAACATTTTTAAGATGTCTAAATTTATTAGAAGAACCAAATCGAGGCACTTTAGAACTAAATAACGAAGTATATTTTGATGTGAAAAAGTGTAAGGAAGATTTTATTGACTTTGTCAAATACGATGAAGCTGTAGAGACATATAACGCTTCTAGAGAACCTCTTGAACATCGTTTAACCGAATTAAAAGCTTCTAATGGGGATAAAAATGAATGTCGAGAAGTTAAAAAAGAACTTAGACAGTTAAAAAGGACTTCTCCTCGTCTCATCGATTTCTTTAATAAAAATGAATACAAAGAATATAAAAAGAATAATAAGAACTTCATTATAAACGACCATCGTTTAGAGGTATTACGCTCAGAAATGGTGATGGTTTTCCAAAACTTTAATCTTTTTAACAATATGGATGTTCTTTCTAACTGCACTTTCCCGCTTATCCATGTTAGACATATGTCTAAAGAAGAAGCGAAAAAGGTGGCGCTAGAAAAGTTAGGACAGGTTGGCATGCTCGATCATCTATATAAAAGACCATCGACTTTATCAGGTGGTCAAAAGCAAAGAGTGGCAATCGCAAGAGCGTTATGTATGTCACCGAGCATCATCCTCTTTGATGAACCAACTTCCGCTTTAGACCCAGAAATGGTGGGCGAAGTCCTAAATGTTATCAAAGATTTAGCCTCTAAAGGAATGACGATGATTGTTGTCACCCATGAGATGAACTTCGCAAAGAATGTCGCTAATAAAGTGATGTTTATGGAAGGCGGAGTAGTGGCTGAAAGCGGTGATAGCAAATCATTCTTCACCAATCCAAAAGAAGAAAGAACCAAGCGGTTCTTAAATAACATTCTTCATGGAACGGAGTAAAATTATTTTGATATTAAAATTTTCTTAATAATCCAATTTTGGAATCTTTGAGGACAGATATTAAGCAAGATTAGTAAAGGATTACGATTAATCTTATAAACGTATCTTGCTTTTTTCTTATTAACAATCTTATAAGCGAGATCAGCAATCTTTACCGGTGGAATTTTCTTACTTTCAACATCATCGACAATCTTTTTAAATCTTTCCGCATTATAACTATAATGTTTTGTCTCTTTGGTAAACTTATCTAGTTTTGAAGTAGAAACATCTAGTAAAGATGTTTGAACAGCGCCTGGACGGATAACTGATACCTGCAAATCTAAAAGTTGCAATTCCATTCTTAAAGAATAGGCGTATTTCTCCACAGTGGTTTTGGTGATTCCATATATCCCAGTAAAAGGAAGGGGATCTAGTGGTGCTAATTCGCTAGAAACCATTATTACTTTTCCTTTCTTTTTAAGAAGTGGAACAAATGTCTTATTAACTCTATAGATAGCGAAAACATTGATATCAAATATCTTTATAAAGTCTTCTTCACTCATTTCGATAAGAGAGTTGAGGTCATAGATACCCGCCATCGAGATGATAGAATCTATTTCATTAACTTCTTTAGATATGATGTTATATGCTTCTTCTATCGAAGGTAATTCTCTTAAATTAGTTTTTATAAACTTGAAGTTGTCACTTTGATATTCTGGTTCTTTGATATCTAATCCATAGACAAAAAAGCCGTTACTAGTAAAATTTTTTAAAGTTACTAAGCCCATTCCACCAGAGCAACCGGTTAGTACGATAGTTTTCATCTTAAAAAAATTATAAATTAATCACCTTAAGTTGTCACTTTCATTAGATAATATCTAGTTATAAGACAATTAAGAGATTTATCTCCTTTATTGAAATAAAGTGACCATGCCATTATATTAATCTTATATGAAAAAAGAATTGATGCTTCTATCTTCTATATTATTTATGTTTTCTAGTTGTAACAGACCAGAAGTTATAGATAACGACGACTACAATATTCCCTATAAAGAAGAAGATATTATTGGAAACGATGAAAAAAGTGTTGTTATCGGAGCGGTAGAAAAAGCTTTGGGCAATATTAGTAGAATAACCTACACTCAAAATGAATATGCCTATGATGGTTTGAAGACAGAAACAAACAAAATTGATAATAGTGCTTTCTTCTATAAAAGCGGTTTTATTCATACGGTTGAGGAAAAAGAAAGTCACATATCGGTTCCTTCATATAACTTGGATTATAGTAAAACCATAAAGTCATCTGAAGACCTATTTTATGATGAAGAAAGCGGATATACAGTTAGATATCTAACCGAGAACAAAGAACAAGCATATTCATATAGTCAGCCTTTTGATGATGCTTCTGATAGCATTGACGCAGTATATGAAGAAAAACTAAGAAACATCACTTATAACCTTGGTGAGGCTACTGCTTATAGTGATAAAAATGGTGGTTATGCTTTTGTAAAAAGCACCAATGATGATTATAGAAAAACAGTTTATTTAGACGCCGATACCACAAAAGAATTTGTTAGAAATAGCAAAACACAAGTTGTCATAAAAGTTGACAATAATTTTCATATCGTCTCTATGACATCATATTTAGATTGCTATGCAAATAACGGAAGCCTACAAGCCGCGGGCAATATATGGTTTGATAAGATGACTCTTCTATTAAAGACAAGAGCTGAATATACATTTAGTTATGGAAATAGAACTAGCGGAGATTCAATCATAAGCTCAATTAAGAATAAGTTTGATTGTCTTCATTTTGAAGGATTTGGTGTTGAAATCAAAAATGCATCAGAACAAGTAAATAATAATTCCGCGCTATATTCGGATCTTGAAAGAGATAATAGTGAAGTCGATAAATATAAATGCTTATATAAATTTACTTATCTAAGTGGGAATAATGGTGTAAAGATTTCTTTTAAAGAAGTATCTGCCTATTCTTCTTTAGAATTTATGGGAAATAAAAGAATGTTGACAATCGACATGGGAAGTTTTGACATCGATTATTCTTCGATTAAAGGCGCAAGTTTTAGTGGTGGTATTTTGACTATCCCAACATATAAATCTTTTTTAAGAATATCTTTAGAATTTGAAGTTGTTTTAGCGGAAGCTGGAACAATGGTTCTAACTTACATGATAGTGAAGGTTATATAGAAATTACATATATCAACTTTTTACTTTTCATAGTAAAATAATTGATGAGGTCTTAAGTTATGGATGACAAATTTATAATTATAAATGGAGTGTTAGAAGAATATTTAGGAAATGATTTCAATGTTGTTATTCCTGATGGAGTATATTCTATTGAAAATTCAGTTTTTAAGAATAGAGACATGATCAAATCCATCACTCTCCCTAATTCGCTCGTAAAGATTGGCAACTACGCTTTTAGTAATTGTCGTAATCTTAGAAGTGTTATTTTTGGAAATAATCCAAAACTAAAAGAGATAGGGGGATGTGCTTTTATCGATTGTGAATCCATAAGTATTTTAGAGTTACCGATGTCTTTAAGATTAATAGAAAGAAATGCATTTTATGGTTGTTCTTCTCTTACTAAAGTTAGTTTTTCTTTTAGTGGCGATAGCTTTGAATACCCAGGAGATTTAGAAATTGAAGACTCTGCTTTTGGAAAGTGTGAAAAATTAGAGTTATTTATTTTTGATGCGCCAATTAAAAGAATTGGGAATATATTTCCAAATTCCACTGGATTAACAAAAGTATTGTTTGGCTATAGTAGCGTTGAAGTAATCGATAGCTTTGCTTTTGCTAAGCAAAGGTTATTAGATGAAGTCATCCTTCCAGACAGTTTGAAAGTTATCGGGCCTAGTGCTTTCGCTGGTTGTAAGAAGTTAAGTATTGTTAAACTTCCAGAAGGACTAGAAAGAATAGAACAAAGTGCCTTTAATAACTGCACAAAATTAACAGCGATTGATTTAAATAAGAATCTTAAATATATCGGTCCAAAGGCATTTGAAACATGCTTATCGTTAAGACATGCTGATATTCCTGATGGCATTTCTTCATTAGAGGAACGTGCTTTCGCTATTTGTGATACACTAGAAAAAGTATCTTTATCAAATAATGTCAATGATATCCATCCTCAAGCATTCCGTGGATGTAAGAATATTAAAGAAATCACTTATCGAGGAAGCAAAGAAGAATGGGATAAACTCGAACTTGATAATGTGTTCTCAGCATCAAAAGATTACAAAGTTATTTTTGAAAAATAGATTTCAATATAGAAGTACTTTAACGCTTTCGTATTTTTTAAGTGTTTCATTTTAAAAATATAAATAATTGCTATATACTTTTTTAAATAACGAGGGCGCATCTATGAAAGTAGCAAAACATATTTATGAATTGGTGGGTCATACCCCTTTATTAGAATTATCAAATATCGAAAAAGAATATAAGTTATATGGCAAAGTTATTGCCAAAGTAGAAAGCTTTAATCCAGGCGGAAGCGCAAAAGACCGTCCTGCTTTAAAGATGATTGAATATGCGGAAGAAAAAGGATTTATCGATAAAGGCACAGCAATTATTGAACCGACAAGTGGCAACACTGGTATCGGTTTAGCGATGATTGCGGCTTCTAAAGGCTATCGAGTAATTTTAACCATGCCAGAAAGTATGTCCTTAGAAAGAAGAAATCTTTTAAAAGCTTATGGAGCGGAAATAGTGTTAACCCCAGCTTCATTAGGCATGAAAGGGGCTATCGCTAAAGCGGATGAATTATTAGAACATATCCCTAATAGTTTTATGCCTTCTCAATTTACAAATAAGAACAATCCATTAGCCCATTACTTAACTACCGGAAGAGAAATTTATGAAGATATGGATGAGAAAGTTGATATCTTTATCGCTAGTGTGGGCACTGGTGGCACAATATCAGGTGTTGGTAAATATTTAAAAGAACAAAACCCAAATATCAAAGTTATAGCGGTGGAACCATTAGGTTCACCAATGCTATCAGAAGGCAAAGCTGGTCCACATAAGATTCAAGGTATTGGAGCAGGCTTTGTTCCTGATACATTAGATACATCCATCTATGATGAAATTATCAGAATCAAAGATGAAGATGCTTTTGAAATGGGTAGATTATCCGCTAGAAAAGAAGGATTATTAGTGGGCATATCTTCTGGTGCAGCTTTAAAAGCAGCAATCGAAGTAGCAAGCAGAGAAGAAAACAAAGATAAAAACATCATCGTCTTATTACCAGATACTGGCGAAAGATATTTATCGACTGATATGTTCAAATAAGATATTCTATATCTATGGCAGAATATTTTGATCCTAAAACAAATAAATTCCCTTATCCAGAAGATACGGATAAGCATTATTTAGTTGTCCATAAGGATAATGGATTAGTTTTTGATGAAAACTACCATTATATCGAAAAGAGCAAATGGTTTAAGTTTAAACAGTTCTGGGTGTATCTAGTCATCATTTTGATTGTTTTTCCAGTGCAATATCTTCGTATGGGATTGAAGATTGAAGGAAAAGAAAATCTTAAAAAACATAAAGAAGAGATATCTAAAGGAGTGTTATCAGTTTGTAATCATGTTCATATGTGGGACTATTTAGGAATTATGAATGCGATTAAGCCTAAAAAGCCATATATCTTAGCTTGGGCAAGAAATATTCAGGGCGAGATGAGTGGAATGATGAGAATGGTGGGAGCGATTCCGATTCCAGAAAATGATTTAAAGGCCACCGCTAAATACATGAAAGATGTTGGTAATATGCTCGATGAAGGTGGATGGTTACATATTTATCCCGAAGGAAGTATGTGGGAATATTACGCTCCAATTAGACCTTTTAAAAGAGGAGTAGCCTATTTCTCAATTAGATTTAATAAACCAATCATTCCGTTTGCCTATTCATATCGAAAACCAAGTTGGATTAGAAGACATATCTTTGGTCAAATCGCTTGTTTCACACTTAAAATTGGAGAACCAATTTATAACAATCCTTCAATAGAAGGAAGAGTGGAACAAGAAAAAGATTTAGCCATCAGGTGTCATGATGAAGTATGTCGTTTAGCGGGTATCAACCCTCAAGATAATTTATATAAGCCTCTATTTGATAACGATAAAAGAATCGACTACTACACCAAGAAATATGGTGTTGGTTATAAAGGTTCGCATTGATCCATCGTCAAGGTGGATTTTTGTTTTCTGATACAGTGTCTAATAATTTGCATTTGTTTATAACAAAATAGCGTATATATGTTACAATCTTCATACACGGAGAATGTATGGGGAATAACATTTATTTTGCGATTGATTTAAAGAGCTTTTATGCCTCTGTAGAATGTCGAGAAAGAAATCTCGATCCTTTAAATGCGAACCTTGTTGTTGCTGATGTTTCTCGTACCGATAAAACCATCTGTTTGGCGGTTTCTCCAAGCCTAAAAAAGTATGGAATACCCGGCAGAGCCCGCTTATTTGAGGTCAAACAAGCGATAAAGATTATCAATAAAGAAAGACTTAAAAAAGCACCAAATCACAAGTTTATTGGTAAGTCTATTTTTGATGACGAATTAATGAAAGATCCTTCTTTAGAGTTAGATTTTGTCGCCGCCACTCCGCAGATGAATAAATATATGCGTATCAGTGGTGAGATATACAATATCTACTTAAAATATTTCGCTAGTGAAGATATTCATGTTTATTCTATCGATGAAGTATTTATCGATGTTACTCCATATCTAGATACTTATAAACTTAATCCTCATGACTTAGCCAAGAAAGTTATTAAAGATATTTTGAAAAATACTGGTATCACCGCAACAGCGGGAATCGGAACAAATTTATATCTTGCTAAGGCGGCGATGGATATTGTCGCTAAACATGTTCCAGGCGATAAAGATGGGGTACGTGTTGCGTATTTAGATGAAAAACTATATCGAGAGAAGCTATGGTCCCATAAGCCTTTAAAAGATTTCTGGAGAGTGGGAACAGGATATATCAACCGTTTAGCAAAATATGGACTATACACTATGGGCGATATCGCGAGATTTTCATTAAAAAATGAAGACGCTCTATATGAAGAGTTTGGCATTAACGCTGAACTACTTATTGACCATGCCTGGGGATATGAATCATGCACAATGAAAGACATCAAGGGATATGTGCCAGAGAATAACTCAATTAGTAGCGGACAAGTTCTTTCTGAACCATATGACGCTAAAAAGGGAAAATTGATTGTTAAAGAGATGGCAGATCTCCTTGCTTTAGATTTAGTAAAGAAAGGTTTAGTGACCGATCAGATTGCTTTAGCGATAGGATATGACGTCATTGATTTAGAGAATTTTAATGGTGAATTAAAGAACGATTATTATGGTCGCAAAATGCCAAAGATGGCACATTCATCGGTGAATTTGGGTGAATTTACCTCTAGCAGTAAGGTTATTATGAAAGCAGTTAGTGACCTCTATGACAAGATTATGGATAAAAGACTTCATATGCGTAGAGTGTACATATGTGCAACCCATGTCTTAAATGAAGAAATAGCGGAAAAAGAAAGCAAAGATTATGAGCAGCTCTCTTTATTTACCGATTATGAAGAGATGGAACTTCGTAAGGAAAAACACAATAAAGAAAAAGAAGAAGAGAAACTTCTTGCAGAAACCATTCTTAACATACAAGGCAAATATGGGAAGAACTCTCTTATCAAAGGTATGAATCTAGAGGAAGGAGGGACAACCATCGAGAGAAACAAACAAGTCGGTGGTCATAAAGCATAATGGATTATAGCGATATTATTAACCTCCCTCGCCCAATATCAAAAACTCATAAACATATGTCAAATAGTGATAGAGCGGCGCAATTTGCTCCTTTTGCAGCTTTGACTGGCTACGAGCAAGTGATTTCGGAAGTGGCAAGAACGACAACTAAAAGGATAGAATTAGGAACCGATCAAAAAGAAAAGATTAATCAAACCCTAATTTGTCTAAAAGAAGAAAAAGATAGTCACCCACATATCAAAATTACTTATTTTGTTCCTGATAAAAAGAAGAATGGTGGTAAATATGTCACAGTTAAAGGTGAGTTTTTAAAGTTTGATAGCGAGAATAAATATCTGCTTTTAAGGGACAAAACAAAAATTCGAATTATAGATATCTTTGATATAGAAATTGAAGAGTCTCCAGTTTTCTAATAAAAAAATTATTTAATTTTTAATAAGTTTATGCTAATTTTATCTTAATGATAGAAGTTATCCTCAAAAATATTAGACGTTTTTTTGGATTTGAAAAACTTTATAAAGATGTAAATCGTTATATTTTCGACTCCAATATTAAAAGTGGAATTTTCATGTCCGCTGTTATTGTCATACTTGAAGTATGGCTTATCATCAGACAATCACATGATCATATTGCTCCTCTAATTGATACTACCGAAGATAAGTTCTCACTCATTTTTGCTAACTTATCTAGTTTCGTTTTGTTCCTTTGTATTGGATTAGCGATGTTTGTTTTCTGTATCACCTATACTAGAGCAAATAAGATGAGTAGAAAAACTAGGATTATTTTAAATTATATTGCTCCTTCCTTTGCTTTGCTATGTACTTTCTTTTTGCTAAAAGAAAATTTAACTAAATGGGATTCCACTCCAAATATTCTTAAAACCGTTCTACTTATTTCAATTTATTCGACTAATTTCGTTTTTTCGAATTTGATAATTCTTTATAATGTTTATCTTCATGTAAAGAAAAAAGAGCCACATGTTATTGCTCAATTTATCGTTGTTGGCTTTGCTTTATTATGTTTGATTTTTGGTATTAGAACTTCATTTAGCGACCACATTAGAGTGATTGAAACCCAAAATGAGATTATCTGTTTCTTAACCATGGTTATCTTTGTGGCGTGTTCACTTATTTATCGTCCATATGCTTCCATTCTTATTAATGTTGGTATCTTTGTGACTTTCTTATTAATCATCAAATCTAGCGATTATGCGATTAATGATCCGGTTAGAAGCTTTAAAGATGGTGACACAATCAACTACATTACATTTTTGTTCTCAATCACAACGATTTCTATCATGTTATATCACGAACGTTTAACTAGCGGTCTTTCTAGTAGAGAATTACGTCTAAAAGCGGAATATGATGAACTAACGATGCTATATAATAACGCGACTTTCCAAGCTGAATTAATCGATAGAGTTAATATTTATGCTTCTAGTGGCCTTAACCAATTTATTATTTTGTTCTTCAACCTTTGTAACTTTAAGGTTTATAACGAGCAAAGAGGTTTTAACCGCGGTAATGTTTTCTTGCAAGATTTTGCTAAGATGCTAAAGCGTGCTTTTCCAGAAGATGTTATTGCTAGAGAAAGCGGAGACTGCTTTGTTATCTTAACAAGAAATAAACATTTCAAAGAAAAGATTATGTCTTTATACGATGAAGTTAGAGACTATGATATCGAAATTAAGCCGACATTCCATGTTGGTGGTTACGTATTAAATAACCAATTTGAAGATGTGCGTAGAGTTGTGGATAAAGCAAGATATGCATGCGACACAATCGAAAATAGAAGAGATATTTTCTACGCTGAATATGACAAGAAAATGCATGATGAATATCATTACAGTCAATACGTTATTAATAACCTCGATAACGCGATTAAAAACGGTTACATTAAGCCATTCTATCAACCAATCGTTTCTTCTAGCGACCATAAGGTATGCGGAGTTGAAGCTCTTGCTAGATGGATTGACCCAGTCAAAGGCATGATTACTCCAGTTCACTTTATTCCAACCTTAGAAAAAACAAAGCTCATTTATCGTCTTGACGCTCATATTATTGAGATGGTCTTTAGAGATGTAAAATTCCTAGTGGATCGTAAGATGACTGTTGTTCCTACTAATATCAACTTATCAAGACTTGATTTTCAACTTATGAACGTTGTTGATTTACTTGATACCTTTGTTGATAAATATCAAATTAGCAAAGACTTAATTAATATTGAAGTTACCGAATCCGCTTTAACAGATGATGAAGATAACTTATTACAAGACTTATTTAAGCTCAAAGAAAGAGGCTATCACATTTGGCTTGATGACTTTGGCAGCGGCTATTCTTCCTTTAATGTATTAAAGGACTATGACTTCGACACCATTAAGGTTGATATGAAATTCCTAAAGAGCACTTATAACGTTGATAAATCTAAGATTATTCTAGATTCCATCTTTAAGATGTCTGATGCATTAGATATGAATACATTGACTGAGGGAGTTGAAAGCGACGGAGAAAAAGACTTCTTAACTAAGGCCGGCTGTCAAATGCTTCAAGGTTACCTATTTGGCAAACCGATGCCATTAGAAGAGGTTATTAATAAAGTCGAAACTCGCGAGATGATATTCTCAAAGATAGTAAAATAAAAGGCCTACGGGTCTTTTTTAAACGTCATAAATTTACCTATGTTTTATAACCTTTAAATTATTAAAAATTAACCTACATATATAAATATATGGTAGTGAGCTCCGCTGGCATTTTTCTTAGATTTTGAATACTTTTAAACTACTAAGTTGTCTTTAGACATTTAATAGACGTATAATAATTAAAAATTATTTTCAAGGTATTAGTATGAATAAAAAGAATTTAGAGTTAGGAAAGAAACCATCAGCGATTAGGGAACTATTCGAATTTTGCAATCAAAAGAAAAAAGAATTAGGCGAAGGAAAAGTCTTTGACTTTTCGATTGGCAATCCAAATATCCCTACTTCTAAATTTGTCACTGATATCTTAACTAATTTGCTTATCAATGAAGATCCAGTAAAACTCCATGGCTATACTTCCGCTCCTGGAGATATGGATGTCAGAAATAAAGTTGCAAGTTATCTTAATGAAACTTATAACGCTAAATTAGATGGAAACCTTATTTTCATGACTTGTGGCGCTGCCGCGGGACTTGCTATATGTTTTAATGCTTTACTTGAAAAAGACGATGAAGTTATTGTCTATGCACCATATTTTCCCGAATATAAAGTTTTTGTGGAAGCTGCGCATGGCAAACTTGTTGCTCTTGATTCTGACAACGATCTTTTACCTGATTTGAAATTGTTAGAAAAATCAATAAATGAAAAAACTAGACTTTTAATCATTAACTCCCCTAATAATCCATCGGGAATGTTTTATGATGAAAAGATGATTATTGCTTTAAGCAATATTTTAAAGAAAAAAGAAATAGAATATTGTCATCCAATTTATTTATTATCTGATGAGCCATATCGTGAACTACTATATGTGAATGAAAAATATCCGTTTGTCACTAACTATTATGATGATTCGCTAGTTTGCTATTCATTTTCTAAATCTTTATCACTACCTGGAGAAAGAATCGGTTATATTGCTATCAATCCTCAATGTGATGATGCTCAAGATGTGTTTTATAGTGTGGCTGGGGCTGCGAGAAGTTTAGGATATATATCCGCTCCAAGCTTATTCCAATATATGGTGAAAGATGTGCTAGATGATAAAAAAGAATTAGAAAAACATTATCAATTTGTTAGAGAAGGATATAAAACTAATCGTGATTTATTATATAAATCATTAACTGGTATTGGCTATGAATTGATATATCCGTATGGAGCATTTTATATCTATATGAAAGCTCTAGAAAAAGATGAAGAACATTTTTCTGAAATTGCTAAAGAATATAATCTACTTATTGTTCCTTCTACTTCTTTTGGAAGTAAGGGCTATGTGAGATTATGTTACGCAGTTAAAAAAGAGACAATATTAAATTCTGTAGAAGCGTTTAAAAAACTTTATAAGAGGTATCAAAAATGAGAGACATTAAAGAATTAAGGGAAGAAATCAATAAAATTGATTCCGATATGGCAGATCTATTTTCTCGTAGAATGGATATCGCTAAAGAAATAGCGGAGTATAAATTTAAGCATGGATTAGCAATCTATGATGAAACCCGTGAGCAAGAAATTATTAAAAATAATTTAAAATTAATTGAAAATGAAGAACTCAAACCTTATTGCCTCAACTTCTTTAAAAGCGTTTTAACCGAATCTAAAAGATATCAAGAATTCCTCAACAGCGGCTTAAAAGTTGCGTATTCTGGTATTCCAGGTGCCTTTAGCCATATTGCTGCCACTAGAATGCACCCAAACGCAACATATATTGGCTATCCTGATTTTGAAAGTGCTTATCGGGCTTGCGAATCTGGTGAAGCGGATGTTTGTATTTTGCCAATTGAAAATAGTTTTGCGGGAGATGTTGGTCTTGTTATGGATTTATTATTCCAAGGCGAGCTTAAAATCACCCAAATGTATGACTTAGAAGTCACTCAAAATCTTTTAGTGAAAAAAGGAACCAAATTAGAAGATATCAAAAAAGTGATCAGCCATCCACAAGCTTTATCACAAGCTAGAGATTATATTTTAAAACATAATTTTGAGATGGAAGAAAGACCAAATACCTCGCTTGCCGCTAAAGAAGTAGCTGAATCTAATGATAAATCATTAGCGGCGATTGGAAGCGAAGAAGTAGCTGAGATATTTGGTTTAGAAGTTTTAGCAAGAAATATCAACTCTAAAAATAATAATGCGACCCGATTTGCCTCTTTATCACGCATCGAAAGAGTGCCTAACAAAGAAACAAAAATGGGAGAACACTTTATTTTGGTCTACACCGTTAAAAACCAAGCTGGTGCTTTAGCCCAGTCGCTTAATATCTTAGGCTCTCATGGTTTTAATATGAGGACTCTACGTAGTAGACCAATGAAAGATTTGATGTGGAACTACTTCTTCTTTGTGGAAATCGAGGGAAATCTCAATTCTAGAGATGGACAAGATGTTTTAGTAGAACTTAAGAGTGTTTGTGATCGTTTAAAAGTGATTGGCACTTATTACGACTTTAAAAATAAGTAGGTAGATATATGGAAATTAAAGTGAATTTAGGTGAACATAGCTACCCGATTGTTATATCTTCTGGTGCGTTAGATAATATCAAGGATTACCTTGTTTTACAAGGTAAGATTTTAGTCGCTTCTGATGATCAAATCCCTCAAAAGTATATCGATTTATTTTTAAAGAACTATCCAAATGCTTTAACTATTAGAATTCCTCATGGTGAAGAAAATAAGTCATTAGAGATTTATGAAAAGATTTTAAAGTTTTTAAGCGACCATGCTTTTTCTAGAAAAGATAATATTGTGGCTTTAGGCGGAGGATTAACTAGCGATATCGCTGGATTTGCAGCTTCTAGCTATATGAGGGGGATTGGTTTCTACGTCATCCCTACCACTCTATTAAGCCAAGTTGATGCTTCGGTAGGTGGCAAAGTGGCAGTTAACTTTAATGGCTATAAAAATATTGTTGGAGCGTTCTATCAACCTAAAAAGGTTGTGATTGATCCTAATACATTAGAAACCTTATCTAATCGTCTTTTAGCAGAAGGCTTAGCGGAAGTTATTAAGATGTCTTTGACATCTAATAAAGATCTATTTGAATATATTGAAAATAATGATGCTTATCAGAATAAAGAAAAGCTAATCTATGAAGCAATCAAGATCAAAGTTGATGTTGTTGAGAAAGATGAAAAAGAAAAAGATTTACGACAAATATTAAACTTCGGTCACACGATAGGTCATGCCTTAGAAGTTTTATCTAATGGTGAACTATATCATGGAGAGGCTGTCGCAATCGGAATGACTTATTTCTCTAGCAAGGAAGTTAAAGAAAGACTTATTAAGGTCCTAAAAAAATATGATTTACCATATGAAGCAAACTACAATATCATAGATATTGTCGATAAGATTAAATCCGATAAAAAGAAACAAGATGATGAGAATATCAATATCATTTATGTGCCAGAAATCGGAAAATATGAAATTAGAAAAGTGTCATTTGATGAACTACATAAGTTACTAGGAGGTCAAAGATGAAAAATAGTATTGGTGAAACTGTGATTTTTACTCTTTTTGGAGAATCACATCAAGAATATATTGGCGGGGTCCTTGATGGACTTACTCCTGGTATCAAAGTTGATGAGGAATTTATCAAAACTCAATTAGCAAAAAGAAGACCATCTTCAGCGATGGACACTGCGAGAGTTGAAGAAGATGATTTCCAAATCATTTCTGGTGTTTTTAATGGCTATACAACTGGTAGCCCCATCGCTGTTATTATTAGAAATAATAACACTCACTCAGGGGACTATAACAAAGACTTAGTTAGACCTAGTCACGCAGATTATGTCGCTAATGTTAGATATAACGGTTATCAAGATTATCGTGGGGGCGGACATTTCTCGGGAAGAATCACTGCTCCTATCGTGGCGTTAGGCGCAATCGCTATCAAGGCTTTAGAAGATAAAGGCATCAAAATCGGTACTCATATTTATAAGTGCGGGAAAGTTATTGATGATGAATTTTCTAATTTTGAAAAAGATATTGATTCTTTGAATCAAAAGAAAGCGCCTCTCCTTTCTAATAAGGAAGCAGAATTGGAACAAGAAATCTTAGCCGCTAAAGAAGATAAAGACTCTATTGGCGGCGTTATCCAAACTGCGATTATTGGTTTACCAGTCGGTTTAGGCGAACCATGGTTTTCTTCTTTAGAAGGTGTTATTGCTAATGCAATGTTCTCTATTGGAGGAGTTAAAGGCATCGAATTTGGAGAAGGATTTAACTTCGCTAACGGAAGAGGCAGTGATTTTAATGATGGATTCCGTTATGAAAACGGAGAAGTTAAGATTACTTCTAACCATAATGGAGGCATTAATGGCGGTCTATCTAATGGCAATCCAGTGGTTTTCAATTTAGCGGTTAAGCCAACACCAAGCATCGCTAAAAAGCAAGAAAGTATCGATATGTCTAAAAAAGAGAATGTCGATTTAGAAATAAAAGGGAGACATGATCCGGCGATCATCAGAAGGATTTGTGTAGTAGTAAATAGTTTACTCGCTATCGTATTAGCAGATGAGTTAGAAAAGAGATATGGAGTAGATTATTTTACAAAGTAAAATAGGTTATGGAATACGGATTGATTGGGGAAAAATTAGGACATAGCTTTTCAAAAGAAATACATGAAAAAGTAGCGGGTTATAAATATGACTTGGTAGAACTTAAAAAAGAAGAACTGCCTGAGTTTTTACGTGTAAGAAATTTTAAAGCAATCAATGTTACTATTCCTTATAAAGAAGCGGTTATTCCATATTTAGATGAGATAGATGAGACTGCTAAAGAAGTCGGAGCGGTTAACACTGTTGTTAATAAAGACGGAAGATTAATCGGCTATAACACTGATGTGGATGGCTTTATCTATCAACTAGAACACATGTCTTTAAATGTTAAGAATAAGAAAGTTTTAGTGTTAGGAACAGGCGGGGCTAGTAAAGCTATATATGCTGCCTTAAAAAGACTTGAAGCTAAAGAGATTATATTTGTTTCTTCTAGCCATAAACCTAACTCTATCAGTTATGAAGAAATTGATAATTATCTAGATGCTTCTATCATCATAAATTGCACTCCTATTGGAATGTATCCTCATAATGAGGATAACCTCCTTATCAATATTGATAAATTTAAGCATATCGATGGAATTATAGACCTTATATATAACCCGATAAGAACTAGACTAATAACTTCTGCTCAGTTTAGAGGAATAAAAGCCGAAGGCGGATTATATATGCTTGTTGGACAAGCCTATAAAGCGATGAATATCTTTAATGGATTTACCTATAAAAAAGAAGATGTTGATAAAACTCATCGAGAACTACTTAATAAAAAAACCAATATTGTAATCATTGGCATGCCTTCTAGTGGCAAAACTTCCATTTCAAAAGAGCTAAGCTCTAGATTAAATATTCCATATATCGATATTGACGATAATATCGTCAAAGAGATCAATATGCCGATTGCGAAACTATTTGAATTAGAAGGCGAAAAATCATTTAGAAAATTAGAGACCAAACATGTTGCTCAAATCTATAAAACCACACAGAAAATTATTTCTACTGGTGGCGGGATCATTAAAAATAAAGAAAACATCGACATGCTAAAACAAAATGGCACTATTTATTATATAAATAGAAGTTTGAATAAACTGACGCCAACTAGTGATCGACCGCTCAGTAGCGATAAAAATAAATTAGAAAAATTATATAACGAAAGAAAACCACTATATCTGATGTATGCAGATAAGGTGATTGATAACAATCAATCAGTTAGTGATACAGTTAACGCCATCATCAAGGAGAGAGAATTATGAAACTATTAGTGCTTAATGGACCTAATCTCAATATGCTTGGGATTAGAGAAAAAGATATCTATGGCTCTAAAACTTATGCGGATTTAGAGAAGATGATTTTTGACCACGCTAAAGAAAAAGGAGTGGAAATCGAAGTCAAACAATCAAACTGCGAAGGAAAACTTGTCACTTTCATCCAAGAAGCATATCAAAAAGTGGACGGTATTATCATTAATCCAGCAGCCTATACTCATACTTCTATCGCAATTTTAGATGCCCTAAAAGCCGTCAGTATTCCTTTTATAGAAGTACACATTAGTGATGTTTCTTCTAGAGAAGAATTTAGAAAAATTAGTTATATAGCTCCATATGCCAAAAAGAGAATTATTGGTCATGGATTTGAAGGATATATCGAAGCAATCGATGAATTTTTAAAATAATGAAAGCAAAAATATCAATAGGACAAGCGAAAGGAACGTTTATTGCGCCACCAAGTAAAAGCTATGCGCATCGTCTTTTAATTGCGGCTTTTTTAAGTGGTGATAGTGTAATCGAAAATGTCGCTTTTTCTAATGATATAATCGCTACTATAAATTCGCTTAAATCTTTAGGAGCGGAAATCGATATAAAAGATAATGTTGTTTCTATAAAAAGAAAAGAACTCAAAAGCGAGATGATGGACGCTAATGAATCTGGCTCCACATTAAGATTTATGATTCCAATCGCTTTAGCGTTAAACTCTGAATTAAAGATTAAAGGGAAAGAAAAGCTATTCTCAAGAGGCTTAAAAGTCTACACTGATCTCTTTTATGAGAAAGGGATAGATTATGTACTTAGAAAAGACACTTTATTAGCAGAAGGTAGGTTATTAAGTGGAACATATAACATTGATGCTTCTTCTTCCTCTCAATATATTACTGGTCTATTATTTGCTTTGCCTCTTTTAGATGGCGATAGTGAGATTTTTTTATCTAACAAAATTGAAAGTGAACCTTATATTGATATCACGGTTGATGTCTTAAAAATGTTTAATGTTCATGTTATTAGAAATGGAAATGTCATCAAAGTTCCAGGCAATCAACGTTATGCCTCTAAACGTGTAAGAGTGCAAGGAGATTATTCTAATTCTAGCTTTTTTGAAATGTTAAATTATATGGATGGAGAGGTCAAAATTAATGGGCTAGATCCAAATAGTTTACAAGGCGATAAAGCTTATTTAGAATGCTTTCCTATTTTGGCAAAAAGTCGTGCCGAAATCGATATCAAAAACATGATTGATTTAGGACCAGTTCTATTTGCTTTTGCTTCTATTTTTAACGGAGGGAAATTCGTTAATATTTCTAGATTAAGAATCAAGGAAAGCGATAGGGTTAGTGATACTTTAAACATCTTAGAAAAGTTTGGTGTTAAGTATCAGCTTAATGAAAATGAACTAGAAATCTTTAAAGGTGAACTTCATTCTCCAAAAGAAGAAATAAAAACATTTAATGATCATCGTTTAGTGATGATGAGTGCAATATTACTCACTAAATATGGTGGAGTTGTCGAAGGTATAGAAGCAGCGAATAAGAGCTTCCCAGACTTCTTTAAAAAGTTGAACGAATTAGGAATTGAGGTAGAGATATATGATTGATAAGAAGACGAAATTTCTCATTGTGGGCTTAGGCCTCATGGGAGGCAGTTATGCGAAAGGATTAACTAACGCTGGTTATTATGTTGGAGCGATAGATATCGATGAAAATAGTATCAAATTCGCGATAGAACACGGCTATATCGCCAGTGGATTTAGTAAAATAGAAGAAAAATATATCTCTCAATTTGATATTATTGTTTTTGCTTTATACCCTCATACCTTTATCGATTGGATTAAAGAAAATCAACAATTTATTAAGTCTGGCGCCTTAATTACTGATGTTACCGGAGTTAAGAAAAGTATCGTTACTACCATTCAAGAAATGCTTAGAGATGACTTAGAATTCATCCCAAGTCACCCAATGGCGGGTCGTGAAGTTGGTGGAGTAGTTAACGCTAATGAAAAGATTTTTTTAGGAGCGAATTATATCATTACTCCAACAAAGAAAAATAGTGAAAAAGCAATTGAAACTAGTAAAGAAATTGGTCATATCTTAGGCTTTAAAAATATCTCAACTTTATCTATTGAAGAACATGATGAGATGATTGGGTTTTTAAGTCAACTAACGCACTGTATCGCTGTCAGTTTGATGAACTGTAAAGATGATGCAGAAAAGCTCGCATTATATTCTGGAGATTCATTTAGAGATTTGACTAGAATTGCTAAGATCAATGAGAAAATGTGGACCGAGTTATTCTTACTCAATAAAGAAGAATTATTAAGTCAAATGAATCTATTTGAAAAGGAGTTTAATTCTTTGAAAAAAGCCATCGAAAATAGCGATATTAAAACGATGGAAAATAAGATGAAAAACTCGACGATGAAAAGGGGATTTTTCGACAAGAAAATCTAGGTGACAACATATGAACATGAAATTTAAAAGAAAACTTCCTATCCCACAAGAGATTAAGGAAATGTATCCAATCTCAAGCGAAGGAGAAGAGAAGAGAAAACAAAATCTTGAAGAGATGAAAGCCATCATTGATGGTAGAGATGCCAAACGTCTCTTACTAATTATCGGCCCTTGTAGCGCTGATAACGAAGAGGCAGTAATGACTTATATTTATAAGCTCGGTGAATTGCAAAAGAAGGTTAACGATGTATTTGTGATTGTTCCTCGTATTTATACCAATAAACCACGTACAACTGGGGCAGGATATAAAGGGATGCTTCATCAACCAGATCCACTACAAGAGCCTGATATTTTAAAGGGTTTAATCGCGATTAGAAAGATTCATATGCGCGCTGTTAATGAAACAGGTTTCTCGTGTGCTGATGAGATGCTTTATCCAGAAAATCATAGATTCTTATCCGATGTTTTAGGTTATGTTGCAGTAGGCGCAAGAAGTGTAGAAAACCAATTTCATCGTTTAACGGCGAGTGGACTAGATTTACCAGTTGGCATGAAAAACCCAACTAGTGGCGGTTTAAGAATCATGATGAATTCGATCAAAGCTGCACAAAGTGGACATACTTTTATTTACCGTAACTGGGAAGTTGAGACGGCAGGCAACCCATATGTGCACGCTATTCTAAGAGGATATGTGGATAATAAAGGACAAAATCATCCAAATTATCATATCGAAGATTTGGAACAAGTCGTGGAATTATATAAAGAATATAAATTAGCTAATCCAGCTGTTATCGTTGATTGTAATCATGATAATAGCGGTAAGAAATATCTTGAGCAAATTAGGATTTCTAAAGAAGTGCTTTATTCAATGGAAGCCGATGAAGATGTTAAAAAAATCGTTAAAGGTTTGATGATAGAGTCATACTTAGAAGATGGCAATCAACACGCTGATGAGGGTACATTTGGCAAATCAATTACTGACCCATGCTTAGGTTGGAAAAAGAGTGAACAGCTAGTTCTCGACTTAGCGAAAATCAGAAGAAAACAACTCGCAAAATAGCGATGTAAACTAGAAGGACAAAATTGCAAAGTCCTTCTTTTTCTTTAAACTTAATATTTATAATATTATAATCAATTATTTCTAACCTATTATTATATAATGTAAAGAAAAGTTAACATTTTTATTTACAAGTTTTTTTGATGGTAGTATATTATACTGCAGGAAAAGGAGAATAGTATGACTATTGGAGAAAAAATTACTCACTTAAGAATCGTCAATAATATTTCCCAAGAACAATTAGCAGATGCGCTAAAAGTTTCTAGACAAAGCGTTTCTAAGTGGGAGAGTGGTGAATCCTTACCACAAATTGATAAAGTTATTGAATTATGTACTTTATTCAAAATCAGTGCTGACGAACTCATCAATGATGATATCGTCATTCATAGAGGTAAAAATATAGTTCCAAGCATTGGTGAAGATGTTAAAACAAAATATTTTGGTACCGATGGTTTTAGAGGCGAAGTTAACACAGTGTTAACTGCAGATCATGCCTATAAAATCGGTCGTTTTTTAGGTTGGTTCTATGGAAATCCAAGATATAACGGACAAAAACCAGGATACCGCCCAAGAATTGTTATCGGTAAAGACACAAGAAGAAGTAGCTATATGCTTGAATACGCAGTTGCTGCTGGTATTGCTGCTAGTGGTGCTAATGTTGAATTAATGCACGTCACAACTACACCAAGCATTTCTTACATAGTAAGACAAGATTGCTTCGACTGTGGTGTTATGATTACTGCTAGCCATAATCCTTTCTATGATAATGGTATTAAAGTTATTAACTGCGATGGTGAAAAACTTGAAGACGCAGTTGCTGTGTTAATTGAAGCTTACATCGATGGCGACTTAAAGAAACTTGAAGTGGAAGGCGATGATCTCCCATTCGCTATTAGAGATGAAGTTGGTAGTATCGGTGATTATAGCAGTGGACGTAACCGTTATATCGGTTATCTCATCTCACTTGCTAAACATTCCATGAAGACCTTAAAGATTGGTCTAGATACCGCTAACGGAGCGAGCTGGATGATTGCAAAAAGCGTCTTTGACGCTTTAGGTGCTCAAACATACGTCATTAATAACCATCCAGATGGAGTTAACATCAATAGAGATGCTGGTAGCACACACATTGATAACTTCTGCAAATTTGTCAAAGATAATAAATTAGATATTGGCTTTGCATTCGATGGCGATGCAGATAGATGTATCGCTGTTGATGAAAATGGTAAAGAAGTCGATGGCGATAAGATTATGTACCTCCTCGCTTGCAAACTTAAGAGTGAAGGCGCTCTTGAAAAAGACACACTCGTTACCACAATTATGTCCAATAGCGGCTTAACTAAAGCTCTTAAACAAGTTGGTATCAAAAATGTTCAAACCAAAGTTGGCGATAGATTCGTTTTTGAAAAGATGCAACAAGAAGGCTATAGCCTTGGTGGGGAACAATCCGGTCACGTTATTATTAAGAAATACGCAACTACTGGCGATGGTGTCTTAACTGCTATCATGGTGACAGAAGAAGTTCTTGAAAGAAAATCAACTCTTTCTAAACTCGTTGCCCCAGTTAAACTCTTACCACAAAAGACCAAGAATGTTAGAGTGACAAATAAAGCAGCAGTCGTCGAAGACGAAGCTGTCCAAGCTAAGTTCAAAGAAGTCAATGACATGATCGGCGATAATGGAAGAGCGTTATTAAGACAATCTGGCACAGAACCAGTCGTCCGTATCATGCTCGAATGTCCAACCATCGCTGAATGTGATGAATATATCGAAAAGATTTATAACGTCATTAAGAAAAGAGGATATGTTTGTGAATAAACTTAATATCAAAACTTCAGAATTATTCCAAAACGTTGAAGCTGATTTCTTAAAAGAAGTATTCGCTGAAAGCGAATATCCATGGGAAATCCTCCCACAAATTAAAGTGATTGTCGCTAACGCGCTTGAAAATGGATTAGAAGGATATCACCTTTTAAAAGAAGGTGTCTTAGTTGGTGATAATGTCAAGATTGCTGCTACAGCAACTATCGAAGCCCCAGCAATTATCGGCAAAGATACCGAACTTAGACCAGGTGCTTTCTTAAGAGGAAATGTCATCGTTGGTGAAAAATGTGTGGTTGGTAATTCTTCAGAATTAAAGAATTGTATCTTGCTTAATCACGTCCAAGTTCCACATTATAACTATGTTGGAGATTCCATCTTAGGTGAATACGCACATATGGGTGCAGGAAGTATTCTTTCTAACCTTAAGAGCGGTGGAAAAAATATCTTCATCCACGGAGATAAAGAATACGAAACTGGATTAAGAAAAATCGGTGGATTCTTAGGCGATCACGCTGATATCGGATGTGGTAGTGTTCTTAACCCAGGCACTATTATTGGTAGATACACAAACGTTTACCCTCTTAGCATGCTAAGAGGATGCTATCCAGAACATAGCATTGTTAAAACACCAACAAATGTTGTAGATAAAATAGAAGAATAATTTATAGGAGACAAAATTAAAATGAAAGTTGTTGTTGGAAATGAGCAAGAAATCAGCAGATTGATCGCTGAAGAATTTATCAAACAAGTTAACGCTAAACCAAATTCAGTTTTAGGCTTAGCAACTGGTACATCACCATTAGGTGTTTACGCAAACTTAGTCAAAGCAAATAAAGAGGGAAGAGTCACATTTAAAGATGTTGCTACCTTCAACCTTGATGAATATATTGGCTTAGAAGGAACACATGATCAATCATACCGTTACTTCATGAACGTCAACTTATTCGACCATATCGATATCGATAAGAGCAGAACCCACGTCTTAAAAGGAGTTGGCGATTATGAAGCATACGCTGCTCAATATGATGATGAAATCGCTTCCTTTGGTGGTATCGATCTTCAAATCTTAGGTATTGGTAGTGATGGCCATATCGCATTCAATGAACCAGGTACATCCTTTGATTCATTAACCCACGTTGCTGAATTAGCAGAAAGCACAATCGTTGATAACTCTCGTTTATTTAATAATATTAGCGAAGTCCCAACTAAGGCAGTTACAATGGGCTTAAAGAGCATCATGAACGCTAGAAAAATCGTTCTTATCGCTACAGGTAAAAATAAAGCAAAGGCCATTGCAAGCTTATTAAAAGGTGTCAAGACTATTGATAATCCATCAACCGTCTTAATCGATCATCCAGATTGCACAATCTATGTTGATGAAGATGCCTATAGCTTAGTTAAATAAGAGATATAAAACAAAAATAAAGTCGAGGAATGAACCTCGACTTTTTATTTTATAAAAAGATTTTGATTATTTCTCTATTTCTTTTAGTTCTTCAATCACCTGTTGAACATCGATTTGATAATACTTATCGAGTAATTCTTGGCTAGGAAGTTTAGTAGAATAATCAGCTTTAGAATCTAAGGCGATTTTTAATGAGGTATCGGCTTTAGCTTTGAATTCCAAATCGATATTAAAGTTATCTAACCCGACTTTGCTCATATCGATTTCGTTATGGTAATTTGCTTCGAAATTGTAGTTGACATCAATGGTTAATTGCCCACCTTTTTCAAATAATAATTTACCCTCTAAAACAGTAGTGGTGAATTCGAGCGGTAAATCATTTAAGTCTGGCAAAATGTCATCTTGAACTGCGGAGTTGATTAATTGTCCGACTTCATTGAATGTTTCTTTATCATTAATCTTGAAATCAACAGAGAGCAATTTGTCACTCTTTTGAGGATATGAATAGAATCTGATGTTTCCTTTTTCTAGTGTATCTAAAATATCTTTCTTTTGACTTTCACCTGACTTCGCTAAAGCGCCTAACATCGAGTAGACGGTCGTGGAAGTGATGATTTCATCAAAGTTAACATAGAAATCATTATAGAGATTGACTGATGTTGGCTCATATAAGTTGATAAAGGCAGCAGAAGTTTTTGCAATCAAACTATCAAGAGTTTCATCTGCTTTTGAACCGATAACTGGTAAGCCTTTAAGATCTTCTAAAATATCAATGGCTTTTTGATCAGCAAAACTGGCATAGACAACGTCATTCTTTAAATAGGCTTTAAGGTTAGCACCGGTAGAAAGAATGTGGTGGTGGTCAACTTCTTTATTTACTTTATTGGTGAAATATTTTCCATATAAATCTTGTCTAATGCTGTAGTTAATATCTAAATCACCTGTCAAAGAATTGACATTGGCGAATCCCACTAAATCGCTGGTCTTGGTTTCATAATTTTTAGCAAAACTAAATCCAGATAATCCACCTTCTAAATCGGTGCCATATCCAGATAAGGCGAGGTTAAGATCAAAACCTTGGTTTGTGGAATTTGGAATGGTCTTAGCCGAATAATTAGCGTTTTTATAGGTTGTATCTACTTTAAAACCTTTTGAATATTTAAGATTTTCAAATAGATCTTCAACCGCTAAAGAGATACTTTTTCTTCCATAATTTCCTTTTGAGTCCGTAGTTAAAAGACCAAATTCAGTTGCGACATTTAAATCTTCTGGTTCTTCTTGTTGACTGCCTCCACCTGGATTATCTTGTCCACCAGGATTACCTCCTGGGTTATCGCTTCCACCTGGGTTTCCGCCTGGATTGTCTTGTCCGCCAGGATTTCCTCCTGGGTTTCCGCCTGGATTGTCTTGTCCGTCAGGATTGCCTCCTGGGTTTCCTCCAGGGTTATCTTGTCCGCTAGGTGTATCTGCGGGTTGAACTGGAGTTGGACTAACGTTTACTGTTCTACAAGCGGAAAGGAGTAAAACAGAAGACGCCATTAGAAATAAAACTTTTTTGTTCATAGGAAAATATCTCCTTTTTGTTATTCTACTATATAAATAAGTAGAAATGTCTAAAAAATTTATTTGCGAAGTTTTATTAACATAGTTAATATAGCGAAAATGAAAATGTGGGCAAAATGAATTAATATATAAAAAAGTAAAATTTACTTTTCATATATAGGTCAAAATGATTACAATATATTCAAAGGAAAAGAAGGATTTTTAGATTAAGTGCGAACTAATTTAAGAGTTTTTTATTAGGCAAATTATGGACTTTGAGAAATTTATTTTAAGTGAAAATCTCGCCAATCTATCTGATGAGTATGTTTTAAAAACATTCGTCACCAAATGTGATAAGGACGAGGATTTCATTCAACTCTTCCAATTAAGGGAGTTATTTAACGTTTCACCATTTATTAGTCAAATGGTCGAATTTATTAAAGCGAAGGACGTAAAAGGATTACAATCTTTCACTTTTAATTTAATGAAGAAATATGAAATCGCTCATATCTCGTGTCATGTTTATGCCTATTTTATTTCTAAAACCTTAGCCGCTCTCAAAGTCAAAGGCGATGAAATCTTCTGGATTGATCCTAGAAAGAACGACTTATCCGATATCACTTATTCTGGTAACGCACCAACCCTTGGTATGGGTGGTTATCACGAAAAGAAAGAAGACTTTGATATCATCAATGGTCGTCTTATCTCTATTAAGAGCGATGAAAAAATCATCACTATTCCAAATAATTTAGTTACTTCGATAGAAGGATTTGAAGATAGACGTGGTGGAACCTCAAATATTATAGGTGTTCTATTAAAGAAAAATAACGTCAGTTTACTTTCTATCCCTTATTCCGTCCAAAATATCGGCAAAGAAGCTTTTAAAGACGCTAATACGGTGCAAACAGTATTATTCCCACCAACGATTAATAAAATCCCAGAAGGAATGTTTAAAAACTGTGTCGCTTTAGGTAGAGTCCTCGCTAGTGGTGTTAGTGAAATCGGTAAGAATGCTTTTGAAAATTCTGGTTTATCTTCCGTCGGTGGCTTCAGTGCTGATGAACTTGAAAAAGTCCAAGCTGGTGCTTTTAGAAACTGTAAACAACTTAAGAAAATCGATTTGCCTGATACATATTTTTCTGTTTCCTCTTTAGCGGGAACATCTTCTTTAAAACTCTTATCTTTCAAAGCTCATGAAAGAATCAAGATGATGAAGATGCTTTTCATGAAGGATGAATATGATAAAAACCCAGTATGCACCGTGGAACATGTAAGAGTCAAATTCCCAGATGGTAAGATTCCAGCTGGATATTTCCAAGGTTTAACATCTCTTAAAGAAATTTATGTTGATGGTGCGATTACTGAAATTGGTGATAACGCCTTCACAAACTGTATCGAATTAGAAAAATTATTCCTTGAATATAATGGGGAAGTCATCCCACATGAATGTTTTAAAGGATGTAAAAAGCTTAAATCATTACCAGCCTTTAAGAATGCATCGATTATTTCTGAAGGCGCATTCGATGGCATGGAGTCTTTAGCTAACTTGCAACTCGCTAATGAAGTCCAAATTATCTCTAAAAACTCCTTTAAAGATTGTAAATCACTTCAAGGATTCCCATTTAAATATGTCGGTGATTCCTTACCAAGTGGTGCTTTTGAAGGTATGGATAATGTCGACATCACTCCATTCTTAAATCAAATCAAAGAGTTTGCCCCTTATAGTGCGGCAAATATAAAGATTCCAGAAGGATTTAAGATTGCTAAGGATGTCAAAAAGATTTGTGCAAATGCTTTTGCGGGATCTACATTCCCTGAAAACTTTGTCTTATCTTTATATCCTGATACCATCTATGAAGAAGAAGCTTTTAAAGATACAAATATCAAAGCTATCAACTATGAAACTTTAAAACTCAAAACCCCATCAGGTGATGAGATTGAACCATATCAATTATTTGTTTCTTCTAAAGAAGAATTCAAACAAAAATATCAAATCAGCCGTATCGTTGTTAATGTTGAAGAAATCCCAGAAAACAGTTTCAGCGAATGGGAAAATCTTAAACTTGTCGGTATCGGCGCTAATGTAAAAGCCATTAAGAAAGGTGCTTTTGCTAACTGTAAACTTTTATATTCCATCAAAAATAAAGCCACAGGAGTTAACATCTATGATGAAGCATTCATGGATTGTATTAACTTAGGCGCAATCTCTAACGATGGAAGTGAAAGCGAAGTCTTAGATTTAAGTTTTGCCAGTTTTATCGGCGCGAATGCCTTTAAAGGATGTGCGAAATTTAAAAATGTCGATGCGATAAAAGTCGGTAAGGTTTCTCCTTTTGCGTTTGCTAATTGTGTCAACCTATCCAAGATTTCTGTCACCATCGCAAAACCATATATCGATATGGGTTATAAGTTCTTCAATTTATTTAACTCTGATATCGATAAATTTAATCAAGAAATCATGCTTCTAAAAGAAGTGAAAGTGGCCTTCCCTGATAAAGAGATTCCAGAAGGATTCTTTGAAGGACTTAAGAACGTCACAAATATTGAAATCGAAGGCGAGATTAACGTCTTAGGCAAGAAAGCCTTTAGAAACTGTCCAGAATTAACTGGATTCTCGCTTAATTATAAAGGTGATATCTTCCCAAGCTATTGCTTTGAAGGCTCACCAAAAGTGGAAATCGCAAAATTCTTAAGTGAAGCATCAGTCTATGAAGCTTACTCCTTAAGCAATTTGACTTTCCCAAAATCATTCAAATTATCTCCAAATCTCAAGAAAGTGGAAGCGCATGCATTTGAAAATTCTGTCTTTGCGGAAAATTTTGTTCTTGAGTTAAATAATAATTCGGCTTTTGAGGCTTTATCTTTCAAAGGCACAAATATTCATAATATCCGCTTCTCCTCTTTTGAACTTAAAGATGGGGAAGGAAAAGTAATTAAACCTTATCAATTGTTCGAAGAAAGTTATGAAGAATTCGATAAGAATTATAAGATTGCCCGTATCATTATATCATGTAATGATATCCCAGAAGGAGCTTTCAAAGGTTGGAAGAGCTTAGTGCAAGTCATCATCGATGAAAATGTTAAGATCATTCCTAACCACTGTTTTGAGGATTGTACATCTTTAGAAGGCATCAAATTTAGAGGGGATGGAGTTATACTTGGTGATCGTGCTTTCTATAACTGTAATAATCTTTCCACAATCAAAAATGGTGTAAGCGAAGAAGCAGAAGAGAATGTCATTGACCTCAACTTTGTGAAAAAGATTGGTGCGGAAGCATTCACTAACTGCTCATCTTTCACCAAAATTAATGCAGATAATGTCTCTCATATCGATAAACTCGTCTTTGCAGGTTGCGAGAATATTAACGAAGTCGACTTAAAGATTTCTAATCGCTTCTTAGTCGATAACCGTTTCTTTGAATTCTTTGCCGATTCATTAGATGCATTCAATGAAAAATTTAATAAATTAAATAACATCACCGTCAGTGTTGATGGTTATTTATCTGAATCTTTCTTCGAAGGATTAAAGAATATCTCAAGCATCACCATCAAGGGCACTTTAAATGACATCGGTCCTAGATGTTTTAAAGGTGATGAAAACTTAGAAGAATTATTATTCTTATTCGTCGGAGAAGAAATCAAAGAAAGCACATTTGAAGGTTTAGAAAAACTTAATGCGATTCCAAATATGGATAACGTACAAGTGGTCAGAAAAGACGCTTTCAAATACTGCAATAATTTAAAAGAAATTAACTTATCAGATAAACTCATCCTTATTGAAACCGGAGCGTTTAAAGGCTGCTCTAACTTAGTGAGATTAGAAAGCGAAATTTATGATAAAGAAATTAGAGACGAAACTTTCAAAGAATGTGTCAATTTAGAATACGTTGACTTAACTAATATCGCTAAAGTCGCTAAGAGTGCTTTTGAAGGTGTAGAAAAATATAACTATGTTATAAGTGGCGCAATCGAAACTCCGATTAGTGAGGTTTTCCCTAACGCTCATATTAAGAAAGTTAAATACATCGGCAAACGTATTCCAGGCCAATTCTATAGCGATTTAAAAGAACTTGAAGAAGTGGAATTTAGTAATTTAATCGCTATTGGGCCATACGCTTTTGAGGGATGTGAATTATTAGAAAAACTCCCAGATACTTCTAGCGTCCAATATATTGGTGACTATGCATTAAGTGGCACTGCAATAAAAGAATTTAAAGTCGAAAAAGATATTCCATATCTTGGAGTTGGTGTTTTTGCTGGCGATCAAAAATTAGAAAAATTATCCTTGCCTTTAGTTGATAAATCACTTGTTGAATTATTCTCCTTAGAAGAAGTCGAAGGGGCAAAAGAAGTGGTCTCTGTCGATGAAAACAAGTATTATGTCCCATCTAGCTTAAAAGAAGTTGAAGTGACTAAATACTCTAACGGAGGTAATTTTGCGGGTCTAGATTTCGATATCATCTTTAAAGATGAAATTGAAGAAATTCCAACTGGATTCTTATCTAACTATACTGGTAATATCGATATCAATTTTGAAAAGGTGAGAGTGATTCATTCGTCCGCTTTTGAAAATTCCAAAATTGAAAAACTCGATTTACCAAATATCGAAGTCGTTGAAAAAGAAGCCTTTAAAAATATGGGTGAATTAAATGAACTCTCATTTGGTAAAGGCTTAGTGGAATTAGATGAATCTGTCTTTAATAATCCAAACATCATCAGTGTTCATCTCGTTGATAATGATAAATATTCTGGCTCTGATGGAGTGATTTTAAATAAAGAAACTGGCTACATTTTATTTGTTAATCGTGATGCTTGCGATGCCATCCATCTTGAAGATGAAGCTAAGGTCATCTTAAAAGATGCATTCAAAGGATGTAACCTCATCACTGAATTATATACAAACCGTGTCGAAGAAATCCAAACCGGTGCCTTTGTTGGCTTAGAGGATTTGGAAATCTTACATATTGAAAATAAAAACTGTAAAGTTGCTCCTCATATTTTGGAAGGCAGCAACAAATTAAAAGAACTCGTTGTTCCATCTCTATATATTGATGATGCTTCTGTTTCATTAAACTACTACTTATCTAAGTGTGAAGTGAAAGAAGGACTCAATATTCAAATTCAATCCGGACCACTTATTAATGGTTTTACCGCTAATTACGGTAGAATCAGCTATCTAGATGTTAGAGGTTGTGACCTAAAGGTCATTGGCAAAAATATCTTTAAAGATTTAGAGATTGACCACTTAGTGTTACCTGATGAAATCGAAGAAATTGATGAACAAGCTTTTGTGGGCGCTAAAATTAAGGAAATTGAAAGTGATGCACTTGAAGTTGAAAATAATGTCTTATATTTCCAAGATAAACTCATCCTTGCATTAAGCGATAGTTTTGAAGAATTAAAGATTAAGAGTGGAACTACATATATCTACCCACACGCTTTTGAAGGCTTTAAAGAAATTAAGAGCCTCATTATTGAAGAAGAAGAAATTAAGCTCAACCATGTCTTTATTAAATTCAAACTTGAATCTCTAAGAGTGGGCGAAGTCGACTTCCATCAAGAATTTAGTGGCTCTTTATCTAGCTTAAAACGTTTATCCTATTTAGGATATAACTTAAAAGAAAGCAGTATTACTAAATTTACTAGCCTCAAATCCATCGAATTATTCAACGTCGAAGAAGTTAATCCAAATGTCTTATATTTCGACCATGAAATTGATGAGATAATATTTGAAAATGTTGTTAGTATTAACGACTATGCCTTTGGCAAATACGACATTACTGATAATAAATACGTCAAAGTTAAGCTCTTAAAGATTAATAATGAAGTGAAAGAAATCAGTGAAAACGCTTTCTATAACGTCTTCATTAATAAGATTGAACTTAACGAATCTTCTGGAGATTATGTCTCTAGCTTAGGCGCAATTATTGATAAGAAGAAACAAATCTTACTATATGTCCAAAAAGGTGATTTAGATGAATTCGAATATCTTGAAAGATTAGAAGAAATCGCTCCATTTGCATTCTATGGATTAAATAAACTAACTAAAGTCCATCTAAAAGATGTCCGCGACATCAAAGACGGAGCCTTTATGAACTGCTCTTCTTTAGAAAAAGTGATTATTGGTAAATCCCTAGCTCATTTAGGAAAACATATTTTAGAGGGCACAAAGGTTTCAACCTTACAAATTCCATTTATCGGAAAAGATGTCGATCATCCTGAATCATTACAATATTTATATAATATAAATAAGGATAAGTTAATTCCTTTAAGACATCTATATTTATCCAAACAAAAAGATGTTTCTAATTATCCATTTAGAAAATCGATGATTGAAACCGTTTTACTATCTGATGAAGTAGAAGAAATCAAAGATGAAACATTCGCAGAAATGAACTTAGACCATGTGATTATTCCTAAAGGAGTAAAAACTATTTCTGGTCGTCCATTTAAAGGTGTTTCTCCAAAGAATAAGAGATTAAAAGTATATGTCGCAACCGATGTTAATATCTCTAAAGACGCTGAAAAGGTTGGTTTACTCGCAAAAGCAGAATTCATCAAAGATAAAGATGAATGGGAAAAGGTGTATCGCGACGATATGAGAATGAGAGGCTTCTATGAAAACGATTAAGTATGATTATGCGATTTTTCCTGAGTTTGCCCTTGTTAATAAATTTGATAAGGATGTTTTAGAAGCGCTTTTAAAGAACTCAAAAAGATATCTTGTTGATTATGAAGAATTTACTAAGAAAGTAAATGAACGTAGCGAAAATGGTGGAACTAATTTAACACCTAATGAACATTTATTCTTAAAAATTGTTAAGACACAGATTTTGCATAATCCTAATAACGACAACATTTATAATGTTGCTTTACAGTTTATCGCTAAAAACATGAAGAGAAATAATATCTTTATTCTCGTTAAAGACCGCAAAATCGCTGAAGATATGTTCGCTAATATGATTCCAGCTTTTGAAGCACTAAAGAGTGTATTAACTGTTAACTATATTGAAAACGACCGCGTTGTTGATTATCAAACTAGAAAAGCCAGTGACTTTAAAGTCAAGAGCACCGCTCATCAAGATTTTGATAATAAACGCGATGAAAACGCCGATGCATCTTTATTAAAAGAACCTGGTGAAAATGAAGACATCTCTAATACTGGTGTCTTAGAAGAACCTAAAGAAGGGGAAGAAATCGTTGGAAGTAACGATTCTCCAGACCAAGATCGAAACGCAAACATGCAAGAAGAAATTGCAAATCTCCAAGAGATGTTTGATCGTGATGTCTTTAATAAAGAATATGACTACGCAATTCCGGTTGAAGAAGATGAAGAAAATGTCGAACCTGAGCCAGTAGTGGAAGAAGATAAGCCTGAACCAAAGCCAGAACCAGAGGTTAAGGAAAAAGAGAAGGTTATAAAAGAAGAACCTAAAGTTGAGGAAGAAGCACCAAAAGAAAAAGCTAAAGAAGAGCCAAAAGCCGACTTAGCTAGCTTCTTTGAAGTTGAAACTTCAACTGAACCCGATGAACCTAAAGCCAAAGAGCCTCAAGTAGAAGAGGTTAAAGAGGAGGTTAAGGAAGAACCTGTTCAAGGATGGCTTGACGATGAAGAAGTGGTTAAGGAAGAACCTAAAGAAGAGCCTGAAGTAAAAGTGGAAAAAGAAGAACCATTTGAAGGCTGGATAAATGATGATCTTGATGATGAACCTCAAGAAGAAAAACCAGTAGAAGAACCTCAAATAGAAGAAAAAGAACCAGAACCAGAGGTCATAGAAGAAAAACCTGAACCTCAGGAAGAAATAAAAGAAGAGCCAAAGGTTGAAGAAGAACAACCTGTTGAAGAACCTAAAGAGGAAGAAAAGAAGCCGGAAGAAAAAGATAACACATTCAATGATTTCTTCGATGACTTCGATTTCTAAGATATAAGGAGGAAATGAATTATGGGAAAATACGCAACAGATGATGATTTAATCTATGTTACATCGACTAGAATTCCAGTTTGTCTATGTATAGACACAAGTGGTTCGATGAGTGGAAAAGATGGAACCGATAAAAGTAGAATTGAACGTGTTAAAGAAGGTATTGAAGCCTTCTATCAAGAAGTGAGAAATGATGAATTAATCGTTGACGCTGCGGAAGTATCAATTGTTGGATTTAATGATGACCCTTATATCGTAAGAGATTTTGGCCTCGTTAAAGAAAATGATAATGGCTTGAAAACACAAATCTCTGCAAGCGGGCAAGGAAATATCGGTGTTGGTGTTTTAGAAGCACTTAACCTCCTTGCTAAAAGAAAAGAGATGTATAAAGAAAATGGAGTGGATTACTATCAACCATGGATTATCATCATGTCTGATGGGCACTCAACCGGTGATAATGATGTAAGAGGTAACCTTAAGAAAGCACAAGAACAAACTCTTGAGCTTGAAAAGAATGGCAAACTCAATGTCGTCACCGTCTATATTGGTGGAAGCTTAAACGAAGATACAAAAGCGCAGAGAGATTTAGGTGGTTTTTCAAAGAAAAACCCAACACAAGAAATCTCCGCGACTAAGTTCTCAGACTTCTTCGTTTGGCTCGGTAAATCTGTCTCAATTGTCGCTGAAGGAAATAGTGATCAAGTAGCACTTGACTTCACTGACTTAACCGATTGGACTGATTTCTAAAATTGGTAACTACTTAAGAATTTAAGTTTTACATACATATTATAAGGAGAAAAAATATGGGCAAGTACGCAACAGAAGACGATCTTATCTATAATACTTCGACAAGAATCCCTGTTTGCCTTGTGGTCGATACTTCTAGCTCGATGCTAAGAATTACTGATGACCTCACAGGTGTAGCACCTTCCAGACAAGAATTCCGTGATGGACAAATGTGGAATATCTTTGACGGAAACTTTAACACATCGATGACACAAGTCGTTGAAGGTGTTAATAGATTCTACGATGCGATTAGAGAAGATGAATTAGCTAAAGATAGCTGTGAGATCGCAATTGTTACTTTCGATGATAATGTGAAAGTCCTCGAAGACTTCCAAACTATCGACCAAAAAGAAACATTTAAAGAACCTCCAACTGGCGATAACACCAACTTAGGTGCCGCTGTTAATAAGGCTCTCGACTTGTTAGATGAAAGAAAGCAACAATATAAGAGAAACGGGGTTGAATATTATCAACCTTGGATCATCATCTTAACCGATGGTGATGCGACCGATGTAGAAGTCGCAAAACAAGCACAAGAGAGATGTAGAAGACTTGAAGATGATAAAAAACTTACAGTCTTTGCATTCGCAATTGGTGACGCTGATAAATCAAAATTACAACCATTCTCAAGAAGAAAAGTCTTATCAATTAAAGACGACAAAATCAAAGAATTCTTTGAATGGCTCGGTAAATCCGTTTCTATCGTTACAACCACACCAACAGGTGAAAAAGTTAAACTCGACACCAATGTTGATGAATGGTTATCACTAGATGATCTTTAATATAAAGGAGATATAAATATTATGGGAAAATACGCAGGCGAAGACGATTTAATTGTTAATACTTCGGCTAGAGTACCAGTCGTCCTCTGTTTGGACGTCAGTGGCTCAATGTATGACTGCATCGGCGAACTCAACGATGGTGTTGAAGCATTCTATGAAGCAGTGAGAAAAGATGATGTTGCATCATCATCATGTGAAATTGCTATCGTTACTTTCGGTAGTTCTGTCACAGTTGCAGAAGATTTTGAACTTGTTGAACACAAATCAAAACCACATTTCAGCGCTAATGGTGGCACTGATATGACTGGTGGTGTTAAGAAAGCTCTAGAACTCTTAAATGCACGTAAACAAGATTATAAAGACAAAGGTGTTGATTATTATCAACCATGGTTAATCATCATGTCTGATGGTGAACCAAATGACTTAGATTCTGTTAAAGAACAACAAGCTATCACTTTACAAATGGAAGCAGATAAGAAACTTACTATCTTTGCTATCTTCATTGGTAAAGACCGTGGACAAGAAGTTCTAGCTGGCTTCTCAAAACGTGGCGCGATGAACTTAAAAGGACATAACTTCGGTGAATTCTTTGAATGGCTCGGAAGAAGTGTCTCTATCGTTTCACAAAGTCAACAAGGTGAAAAAGTCACACTTGATAAAGATGTCAGCGGTTGGCTCGACATCGATGTCTAATAATATTTGGAGGATATAAAAATGGGAAAATACGCAGGCGATGACGATCTCGTAGTTAATACTTCGGTTAGAGTTCCAGTTTGTCTATGCTTAGACATCAGTGGATCGATGAGAAAAAACGACGCGATCGACGAATTAAATAAAGGTATTGAAGCATTCTATAATTCAGTCCGTAATGACGAACAAAGCGCATCTTCATGTGAAATCGCTATCGTCACCTTTGCTGATGAAGTAGAAGTAAGAGAAGATTTCTCTTTAATTGAAAGAAAAGAACCAATCCATATCGACTATGTTCCTAATGGCGGTACCGCTTTAGCTCATGGCGTTATGAAATGTTTAGAGTTATTAGACGCTAGAAAACAAGAATATAAAGACAATGGTGTCGAATACTTCCAACCATGGTTATTAATCATTACTGATGGTAAACCAGGTGATGTTGAAGACGTTCCAGCTGCTCAAGCAGAAGTCAAAGCACGTATTCTTGATAAGAAATTAACTCTCTTCCCAATCGCAGTTGGTAGTGATGAAGATCCAGAAAAATCAAAAGCGATTATGGAAGTCTTAAATGGTTTCTCACCAGCACCAAAAGCTATCCACTTAAGGGATCTCAAATTTGAAGAATTCTTTGAATGGTTAGGAAGAAGCGTTTCTATCGTTTCTCAAGCAGACCAAGGCGACAAAGTCACTCTTGATAAAGACGTCAGTGGCTGGCTTGATATCGATGTTTAATTTATAAAATAAATTAATTATGGAAGAACCAGAAGAACTACTCTTAGATACAACAACTAGAATTCAAACTATTTTACTAATCGAAAATTCTAACTCAATGAAAGAGAGTTTCGATTTATTAAAAGCTAAAGTATCTTTGATTATTAATTACTTAAAATCAGATGATGCAACTAGCCAAGCTTTTGCTGAATTAGCGGTCATTGACTATGGCAAAAACGCTGAAGTAATTGAGCCTTTTAAAGGAATTAAAGAGTATAAAAGACTTAAGCTGATTAGTGATGTAACGGAAGATTCATATAATCTAAATAAGGGTCTAGCAAAAGCAATAGAACTCTCCTTAGAAAGAAAAGAGTTTTATAAAGAAAATGGCCTTCAATTTTTTCAGCCTTTATTCTTTGTGCTTTTAACTCACGACCCTGACGATAAAGAATATTGTTTTTTCGTTAATAACTTTTTCAATAATCATAGTTACAGGAACAAAGGTTCATTAATATTCCTTTATGTTGGGAATGAATCATTGAAACAAAAATTGGAAGAGATATACCCAAATGGTTACTTTATAAATTTAGAATCCTTTGATGAAAAAAATATTTCTGAAATCTACGAATCAGCAACATTTATTAGTAGTGATATCGTTCTTCCACCCGATAGCAACAAAGAAACAGTTAAACTCGATGAAGATGTCAATGGTTGGCTTGATGCTGACGTTTAAAAGTAGTTATGAATTATATTTTTGATGAAGAAATGATAGTTGATTATGATTCGGAAATGCCGATTATTCTCTGCATTGATGATTCAAAAAACGCAAAAGAATATAAAGATATTTATCTTGAGATAATTAATAAATTATTAAGCACATTAAAAAAGTTTTATAATCCGACTCCATTTATTAATATTGTCTCTCTTGGAAAAGAACCTAAAACATTATTTAAATATTTTAAAAGTCCAGACATCATATCAGCTGATGAAATTAAGTTAGATTTTGAGCAAGAAGAGGCAAATATATCCAAAGGAATGTCGTTAGCAAATGAATTAATGAGCGAACAAATGAGTTCAATCAAAGAAAGATTCCTTGAATATACTCGACCATTGATATTATTACTCGATAGCGGACATTTAACTGGTGATGAAAAAGATTTAGAGTCGATTAATCAAATTATTAAAGAATCAAAAATGAGTAACAATCAATATAGAAAACATTACATCTATTTTGAGTTATTCATCAATAAAGATGAATCTGTTTCAAGCAAAATAGAAACGTTTGCTAGAGCAAATTACATACAAAACAAAGATAAAATTATTCCATCATTAGTGGAATTTATCACTGAACTGCATGGATAATAAACTACATACATGTAGGATAAAACAAATACGTAAAGGAGCATAATTATTATGTCAGAAAATCGTTATTTAATCGCTTATGGCGAACTAGTTGGAAGAAGCCATGGCACCAAAATTCCTTGTCAAGACAAGGCATTATGTTTACAAGAAAACGGCGTTAGTGTCGCCGTCCTTTCCGATGGATGTGGTAGTGCTCCTTTATCGCAATATGGCAGTGACTTAACTGTCAAAGCGGTGTCGAGATACTTAGTCGATCATTTTGATGAGATGGTCGCTAACGGATTTGAAGATAAGGGCCAAGCTAAAATTCCAACTAAGAAAGCCCTTGTCGAAGATATCATTAAAAAAGAATTAGAGTTTGTCAAAGAACACCCAGAAATCTTTGAAGAACATCGTAAGAATAATATGGAAAAATATGAGAAAACCATTGAACATCATTCCGAAGAATCATATTGGTTATCTCTATTACATGCCACATTAATCTTCTTTGCGGAAAAAGATGGCAAAGCCATTTTAGGCCAAATCGGTGATGGCTTCATGGGTGCCGTTATTGATGGCAAGATGAGACTCTTCTTAGAAGAAGATAAGATTCCAGGTGCAAAGAATGCGACATTCTATCCAGATAACATCTGGGAATTCGCTAATACCGCCGCTGAAGGTGATCAATGGTATTTACACCGTTCTTATAAGATGGGTTTAGTCAATAGCAGCAAATTTAATGCGGTTATGCTTACTAGTGACGGAGTTGAATCATTCTTTATTAAAACTAAATATGAAAAGAGATACGCGAAAGTCGATATTCTCTTTGATCGTTTAATTGAATGCCAGTCCTTCGAAGAAAGACAAGCTTTAATCAATGAATATTATCTTCCTAGACTTGTCGCTGGTTCACCAAGTTTTGATGACTGTTCAATCGCCATCTTGGTAGAACCAAGCTGTAAGATTACTGAATTTGTTCCAAAAGTCTATCCACATGACGATGAAGATGAACAACCTTCTAAACATGTTGAAGAAGTAAAGAAGGAAGAGCAAGTTCAAAAGAAAGAAGAACTCAAGAAGGAAGATCCAACTAAACGTGAAGTGAAAGTGGAACAAGACGCTCCAGTTTCCTTAACTCAAGAAGAACTCAAATTTGTTGATGAAGTCAAGAGTGCTTATCAACTTGATTACACCAAACTATTCGCTGCTTTAAAGAAAGAAGCTATCGCTAATGGAGATGCTCAATTTGTCCATGAATATTTCGAAGCATATCGCGATTTACTTCTCGCTTTAAAAGTTAATAAGAAATTCTCCCCAAGCTTTAGAGGTCCAGGAAATACTCCAGAAGGAAAAAGAAAGAAGAGAATCTATGCTGCGATTAGAAAGGTTGACAAGTGTTCATTCCGTTATGAAGGCTTTGCCTTTGTCGCGATTGAAAAATAAATAATATAAAGAGGAAAGGAGGGCTAATATGAACGATATCAAACAAATAACTAACGCCAAAAAGTATATTGAATCATTCGATAGATTCTTTATCTCTTTTAGCGCTGTTAAAAATGCATCATTAGCCGATTTCTTAGTCCAATATCTCTTAAGTTTGAATTTACCTCCTCGATCAATTATTTTCAATCGTCAAACTTATTCAAACTTAGAAAAGAGTGGACTCTTAGTCAAATTTACTCCATTAAAAGATAAAGGTATTTTAGTGGATAAAGTCTTCGGTACTGACTATGCCAGTGCGGTCAAAGGACTTTATGAAAAGCAAAAGAGATATAAAATCTTACTTTTCACCTTAGACGAAGCAGAAGGCCGTGAATTCGAAAAACTTGATATGATTGATAACCGTATCAATGATATCGACGCAGTCGGATTTGATAATAACGGTAACTTCTTCCAATACTTATATAAACTTCCAAAAGAAGATGTCGTCTTTAAAGTTAAAGCTAATAAACCAGCCGAAGCTTTAAAAGTTGTCTTCTTTAAGACTGAAGTTAATGGTTCATTAACTCCACTTTATCCAAAAACTGATCCTCGTGTAGTAGCGAAAAAATCGGGCGATACTTTCTCCTACGCTATCGATAAAAACGAACTATTCGAGAGTGATAAAGTCTTATTTATCTTAAAGATAAGTGGAAAAGAGTTGGTCAGTGATTATAACGATTTCTATTTCGGAGACAAGCAAGCTTGGTATTTAAATGTCAATCCAGACAGAATCTTTGCCCATAATAACAAGCAAGACTTTGACGAAGAGATAAAAACCGAAGTCACTCAAAAACCAGCGGATATCGATGTTGATACTTCTGTCCCTGATAGCGAGAAGTTTAACTACTATGGTGATATTAAAAATCCTAAACAAATCTCTTTACCAACTGATACCCCAATTAAATCAGTAATTAATCTTACTGATTATCAAAAGATTGAAGGTACAAAGTTAAAGAGTGACCGTGGTGTCACTATTACCGTTGGCAAATATATTGCTAAAGGTGGAGAAGGATTTGTTTATTTCTCTAGCCAACCAGGAATGGTTATTAAACTATTTAACGATGGCTTAAGAACTCGCAATAAAAAAGAGAAAATTGAGTTCATGACCAAGAAGAGAATCACCCATCCATGTATCGCATGGCCACAAGATTCTCTCTATGATAGTGGTGGCAACTTTGTAGGTTATCAAATGATGGCAGTTAAAACCGCCAAAGGCATGGGAGACTTTGAAAAAATGTGTAAGAATCAAGTCTTCATGAATAGTGTCAAAAAGACCTCTTTAGCAGCAGCAGCAGCCTCAATCAGTAGCACGATGGAATATCTCCATCAAAGAAACGTTGTTCTTGGCGATATCAAACTCGAAAACTTCGCGATCAAAGAAGATGATTATTTAAAAGGTGATTTCTCACACATTATCTTTGTTGACTGTGATAGTTATCAGTTAGATAAATTCCCATGTACCGTTTTCTCAGAAGGATATGTTTCTCCTGAATCAAAAGTGGAGTTATTCTCAAAATTCTACCGTCCAATTCAATATGACCAATTCTCGTTATATGTCCTTCTATTCAAACTTTTCTTTAGAAGAGTATTACCATATACCCGTATTAGAAAAGAAAGTGAACCAGAAGAAACTAGAGATGAAGCCGCTAGAAGTGGTATCTTCCCATATTATTTATCAGATGATGGTAGTACGGAGAAGATTGC